>JAITVO010000005.1 GCA_031285765.1 Cytophagaceae bacterium
AAAATCATCTGTTTGGCTTCGCTGGTGTTGCCGTTGCTGCCAACAAGCAGGCAGGTATAACAACCGCAGCCAAGCGAAGCGTTACCTATGAATACTGTGCTGTAATGAAGCTGTTCAAAAAGTATATTTGAACAACCTCAAATATAAATATGATAGCTCTGTCTCTACTGGGCACAGGCAACACTTCGTTCACTCTGCGGTTATAAATTGAAAGTCGGCGGAGCCAATATTAAGCCTCTTCAAGGCTATTTCCCCCAAAACATACTGTGTAATATCAGTTAATATGGTAACAAATTTGTAGTATCCGTCAAATTTTTGCCTTCTGCTACAAGTTTATCCATCAATTGGAAAAATTTGCGTGCATCCCATTTGGCTGAGCCTGTTTTATGAACAATTAATCGTCCGTTTTCAATCAGGTATGTTGCAGGGATAGACGAATGTTCAAATATTTCGGGCGGTTTTCCGCTATAGAAGTAACAGGGTAGTGAGTAGCCGTTTTTCGTGAGAAACTGCTCAACTGTTTCCGCTGGCTCGCCGGTGATAAAAAGAAAATGAACTTTGGATTTATACCTGTCGTACAGTTTTTGGAGCGAAGGCATTTCGGCAACACAGTACGGGCACCATGTTGCCCAGAAATTGATAAACACAGGCTTGTTGTCAAAGTTTTTCAACACCATCGTGTCTTCATTCTGGTCATAGAATTGTAACTGTAGATCGTTATCGCTCAAGAAAATGGTTTTCGACGATTCGCGGGGCGGCAGCAACGTATTGCGCAGCACAAATGCCGTTACCGACCGTCGTGTGGAGGGAATCAGTAAAATGACAACCATCGTCAACAAAACGAAATCGAAAATAATGCTCCACCATCGTTTTCTCCGGCAATACCGATACCATTTTCCACTTAATGATTTCTTTTTTTTCATGTACAGCACGTTATAGTAAACTGTTTTAATTAAATAACTTGAGTTATGTAATGGTTTTAAAAAGCCACACATCCATAACCGTAGCCAAGCGCTCAAAAGCCTCTTTTTGTCTGTTTAATTTAAATAGCACAAATGCACGCATTGTAAATATATGCAAAAAATTGTTCTGTAAAATATTAAAGCAGTCTTGTAACCCTATCCCGCAATATAAAGTTTAGCCCCTCTTATTCTTTGATGATAATTTCTATAACAACTTTTTTCTGAGATAATGAATTAAAAGATATGAATTACAGCTATTTTATTCCAAATAAGGAAGGATGAAATTTGGGAAAATCATTTACATTTCCATCGCTTGCAATTCGGCTACTGCCAATTCAAAATCCCTTTCGGCTTCCAAAGCTTTGTTTATTGCATTGTAATAAAATTCTATTTCCAATAAATAGTTGAGCAACGATATTTCGCCTGCGTCCAATGCTTTTTTTAGCAAAGGTTCATTATTGTTGTTGGCGAGCGATTGTCTCAGTTTTTGGGCATTTTGTTGCAGGGAGGCGGCTTTTTGGTAGAAAGTTTTCAGGCGGTTGTAGAATTGCACCTTACTGTCTGCAAAAGCTGTTTCTGCTGCTTGTACCTGCGCTTTTGCCTGTTGCACACGATTACTGTTTTCCCACAATGGGATGCTTATGCCAATGGTTACGCCCTGAAAATGTTCGCCTACAATTTTTTCGCTCATGTAGCCTGCCGACAGCTTGGGTAAACCCATTGCACGGTTTAACTTTATTTTATGCCTGTCTATTTCTATCTGTCCGCGCACGTATTGGAGTACGGGGTTTTTGGCTTCAACTTGTGCGTACCAATCCTCAAAATCAATTACAAATTGCAAATTACAATTTACGTTTGTATTCGTAATTTCCTTATTGCCGTTTATTCGTTTGATCTCTGATAACAAGGTGATACGTTCGGTTTCGATTTGCGCAACTTCGGTTTGTACCGTGGTGAGGTTTAGCTGTGCCTTGTTGTGTTCTATAATAGTGGTTTCGCCTTTGTCTAACTTGGCTTTGGTGGCTTCGGCGATGAGTTGAGCGTTTTGCCGGCGCACAGCATATTCTTTTGCAAGAGCGGTGTAATAAGCCAACTCAATGCATGCTTTTTTTGCCAAAAGCAATATGTTTATTCGTTCAGCTTTATATTGCAATTCGGTGTTTTCGTTCTGTAAGTTTGCAATTTTGCTGCGATGTGAGTATGCCGTTGGAAAATCGAATGTTTGCGTTACGCTAATATCGGTACGGTTGCCTATAGGCGACGGGGCGCCCCAGAGGTAGTTAAATTCCACTTCCGGATTGGCAGGTGTAAGCCCTGTGCGGTTTCCTATTTTTTGCGCTTCTATTTGTTGGCGCAGGGTGGCAAGGGTAGTATTGTTTGCTTCTATTTGCTGCAAAAAGTCTTCGTATCCGCTTTGGGCTACAACTGCAATATTTGCAGATAGAAATAGTGTGATAATAGTTATTATTTTCATTATATTAAAGTTACACAATGTTTTGTTTACTGTTATTGGGATCCACATTTTCCATCCATTAACACAGCAATGGCAGTCAATCGCGTAGTACATTCTTTAGCTAATGCCGTTGCAATGGTCAAAGAATGCCTGTGTTCTCTATGCAACACAATTGCCATGCTGTTTTAGTCCGGTGCAATAGTAATATAATTTTGAAATAAAAACAACAAATGGAGAAACTTTATATTGCAGTTTTTGAAATAACGGATTGCTAACTGCTGATTATTGATAACTAACCTATACCGCTCCATCTTTTCTAAAGTCATTTTCAATTCGCACATATTTTGTTTCAGCAAGTTCAAACTGTCCGAACCACGCGTAATCGTAAAGATGCGATAGTTTTCGCACATAGTGCCATCTTTCAGTTCGCAGGTGTAATCGTTGTTTGTTTTGTATCCCTAAAGACGAATAAAGCCTGAGCCGTTCAAAATTCTGAGATATACTCAAACAGAATTGATTTGAGAATAATTTGTAAAATATTTTTTTTTACTTTTATCTTTCGCCCATACAACAATAAAATGAGCCGCTATACAATTGTATTAAGTTGAAGTCGTCCAAAAATACTTTTACAACACCCTTGAGAGCCTTTCTTTCAACTCGCTCGAAAATATTTGCGCCCCTTTGTAATTTAAATGCACAGTATCGAAAAACAGCGAATCATCATAATTTTCTGTAGAAAAATCAATCACATCAATGTTTTCATATTTTTCGACCATCGTGTTCATAAATAAACGGGCTTCGGAAAGATTGGACATGCTTTCGACGTACGACCGGTGATACGGCGCTACTACAAGAATAATTTTCCGGTCGGTTTGCGAAACAAGTGCAAAAAACGCATCTGACAAATGTCCTGCTCCCATAAATTTGCCCTGCGTGTTTTTTCGTTGCTCAACAAGCTGATTGAACTGCTCTTGGGGCATTGCATACTTTTCAAAAGAGCCGCCGTTGTCGGTATGCCTTTTAAAGTTCGTTTTTTCGTTCAAAAAATACTTTACATAACTTTCGAACTTGCCGTAATATCTGATAAATGGCAGATGATAATGGAATGACTGTTCGTCGGGGCTTAATAGCTGTCGGGTTTCAGAATAATTAAGGATATAATTCCCCACATCACCTGTTGATTTTATAAATCCGCATAAATCAAAATTGATAATTATTGGAGTATTTTTATTTTTCAACAGTTCATGTTTGAGAAAAAAGAGCCAAACGTTGGATTGTGCGCCATCGATGCCATAATTGAAATAATTTTTGCCCAAAATGGATGGAACGTAACATCCCTGCGCCCTCGATGAACCAAAAACTGGAATTTCATCCACGAAAGTGCTCTTGATTATTCTGTTTACCTTTGATGCACCGCCTATTTCGCACGCAAAAATTATTTTATTCTCAAAAAGTTGATTGCCACAAATACAGATGATTGAAACAATTGACAAGATTGCAACAAGAAACAGCGTGAACCGTTTAAAACTGAAAGTAAATGAATTCTGATTTTCCATCCATTCCTAATAAAATGATAATTAATATGGTGATAATATTAAAAAGTATGTACGACAGCCGTTTTTTGAACTGCATATCGTTGGGCAAAATATAACTTAAGTATATCAGGATGATAACAAAGAAACTTGCAGCAAAATTTAACAGTTCTTTTGCAGCCGAAAGTTGAGTGGAATTTATGGTGAAATCCATTTCCATCATTTTTGCAAAATAAACCTGCGCCTCGTTAAGCGATTCGGCTCTGAAAAACATCCAGCTAAATGTTACTAAAACAAAAACCATCGCAATACTTATAAACCTGCGAAATATTACATTTGTATTTTCAATTCTAAACATACGTTTGAAAAGCAGCGAAATAACCTGGAATACTCCATGCAGCCCACCCCAAATAATAAAGGTTATATTGGCGCCGTGCCACAGCCCGCTGACTAAAAATACGACCATCAGATTGAAACAATTTCGCGAAAGCGTAACGCGGTTGCCGCCCAACGGAATGTAAACATAGTCGCGAAACCACGTGGAGAGCGAAATGTGCCAGCGTCGCCAGAAATCGGGAATGGAAGTTGCCAGATACGGCTTGTTGAAGTTGATCATTAACTCGAACCCGAACAGTTTTGCCGTTCCGCGCGCAATGGTGGAATAACCTGAAAAGTCGCAGTATATCTGAAACGAGAAAAATATGGCGGCAATCGTCAGCGACAGTGTATTTGCACCCTCAATATTGTTGAACACCGAATTTACATAAACTGCGAGCCTGTCGGCAACCACAATCTTTTTAAAAAGTCCGTAAATAATAAGTGTGAAACCATTGATGGCATTTTCGGAGTTAAAAATGCGTTTCTTATAAAATTGCGGCAACAGATTAGCTGCTCTTTCGATGGGTCCCGCCACCAATTGCGGAAAAAAACTTACAAAAGCGAAGAATGCGACAATATCTTTTGTTGGTTCAATTTTACGTTTATAAACATCAATAGAATAGCTTAATGCCTGAAAAGTATAGAACGAAATTCCGACAGGGAGAATAATATTCAGCGTACTTGGCTGCAAATGAATGCCCGCTGCTGCAAATGCGGAGACAAAACTATCGACAAAAAAATTGTAATACTTAAATACACCAAGAATCCCCAGATTCAAAACAATATTAGAAATACTTAGTAATTTGCAAACATTAATAAATCGAGGGAGTGTAATTTTACTTTCATTAACACATTGCATCAGTAATCCGCAACCCCAACTGCAAAACGAGGTAAATGCAATCAGAAGCAGAAAGCGCCAGTTCCACCAGCCATAAAAGAGATAAGATGCAACAACAATAAAAAAGTTTTGAAGTTTCAGGTTTCGTTGAAAAACAAACCAGTAAAGCACAAAGACTATCGGTAAAAATATAGCAAAAGCAATAGAATTGAAAAGCATATTTTTAAATTTGCGTCAAAAGTAATAATCTTATACGATAAATCAATGTACTTTTGCCGCAAAACTTACAATGACTGAAAATTTATATATCATGTTACGCAAGCGAGCTGGTCGCTGAGTTTCGACAGGCTCAACTACCGCTTCGGTTACTGAGCCTGTCGAAGTGTCGAAGCGGAGCATTGCCTGCGGAAAATGACGTTCGTATCTCCTTGCCCGCAAGGGCAGAACAGATGTGAAAGTACAGGTTCTGCCCTTGCGGGCAGCTGTGCTGTTGTCTGTTTGCCGTAAGCTGCGCTGGGCGGGCAAACCCCGCCCAGCTACATTTACATAAGGTTATGAATTGAAAATCGGCAGAGCCAATATTCAGCCTTTTCAAGGCTGTCAAAAGTAATACTGCGTAACATGAGTTATGAGAATCATAAAAATCAAATAAATCACAGTTCAGACAACAGACAGGGGGATTAATCCCCTTGCCGCTTTTATTCGCAAATCAATTCTGTTTGAGTATAAAACACAGCGGACGCGGCTTCCCCAAAATCCGGACGCGGCTTCCCCAAATTTGGACGCGGCTTCCCCAAATTTGGACGGAGCTTCCCCAAATTTGGACGGGGTTTCCCCAAATTTGGACAGGGCTTCCTCAAATTTGGACGCGGCTTCCCCAAATTTGGACGAGGCTTCCCCAAATTTGGACGGAGTTTCCCCAAATTTGGACGGAGCTTCCCCAAATTTGGACGAGGCTTCCCCAAATTTGGACGGAGTTTCCCCAAATTAGGACGGAGCTTCCCCAAATTAGGACGGAGCTTCCCAAAATTAGGACGGAGTTTCCCCAAATTTGGACGGGGTTTCCCAAAATTTGGACGGGGTTTCCCCAAATTAGGACGGAGCTTCCCCAAATTAGGACGGAGTTTCCCCAAATTAGGACGGGGTTTCCCCAAATTAGGACGGAGCTTCCCCAAATTAGGACGGAGCTTCCCCAAATTAGGACGGAGCTTCCCCAAATTAGGACGGAGCTTCCCCTGTTGAAACAGAATGCAAAGATGTAAATAAATCATGAGAAAAAAATAAAGGTGGGAATTGCAGACCGGCATAAGCCAGATTTTTATCACCGCACGGGCTACACTTCGGTTACCAGTCGGCAGGCAGGCAAGGGGATTCAGGGGTAATGCGTAGGGGCAGACCTGTGTGTCTGCCCCTTTTTTTGTGTCTGCCCAGCATTATTATGCCCCCATCAATTATTATACTCAAGCGGAAATAAATTGCAAATAGCAAAGGTTTATGTTGCAATTCATCTCCTGTTGAGTATATATATCACAGCTGATTGCAGTGGGGCAGAAAAAACAACGGCTTCGTTTACAGTTCTATTATTATCATTCAAATAACTTCTTACATTTCTTCATAATATAAAAAATCGCATACATGACGATACGCATATTTTCATATTATATATTTTGTTTATTTTGCCCGCCAAATAAAACAATTATTTATTGATAATAAACGAAAAACCGATGTATAAAAAACTGAAAGACCTTCAAACATTGAACGACCCCAATAAACCATGCAAGCGACTCGCTCTGGCTGTATCGGAGGATACGCACAGCCTCGAAGCGGTTAATAAAGCATATCATGCAGGGGTTATTACTCCTGTTTTGGTTGGCTCAAAAGAGGCAACCCTTAAAATAGCCGAAGAAAAAAATCTTGATTTTGCGGGAGCTATTTTTGTGGATGAACCCCGTCCCGAAAAGGCGGTGGAAAAAGCTGTTAAAATGGTGCACGATGGCGAAGCCGACGTTTTGATGAAAGGCAATATTGCAACGCCCTCCCTGCTGAAAGCAGTATTAAACAAAGAGTGGGGATTGCGAACAGGGCAGCTGCTTTCGCATTTCGCACTTTTTGAAGTGGAATCCTATCACAAACTGATTGCCGTTTCGGACGTGGCAATGAACATCGCTCCCAACTTGAGCGATAAAATTGCCATCATCAATAATTCAGTAAAATTTTTGAACAAACTGGGAATTGAACTGCCCAAAGTGGCTGTACTTGGAGCTATCGAAGTAGTTAACGAAAACATGCAGGCAACGCTCGACGCTGCTTTGCTGAGCAAAATGAACCAGCGCGACCAGATAAGAAACTGCATTATCGACGGACCGCTGGCTTTTGATAATGCTGTGAGTTTTGAAAGCGCAAGTCATAAAAAAATAAAGAGCGAAGTGGCTGGCGATACCGACTTACTTATCATGCCCGACATCGAAGTGGGTAATGTATTGTACAAAACGCTGGTTTGGTTTGCCAAAGCAAAAGTGGCTTCGGTTATACTTGGCGCTTCCACGCCGATTGTGCTCACGTCGCGCTCCGATTCGGAAGAAAGTAAATTCGACAGCATCCTTTTAGCAACACTTGGGTAAATGAATGGTTAATAATAAACCATTGTCATTGCCCATTAATAATTAATAATTATGAAATATAAGATTCTTGTTATCAATCCGGGTTCAACCTCAACCAAGATTGCCGTTTACGAAGATGAGCAACCTGTTTTTCAGAAAACATTACGTCATTCAACTGCCGAAATCGAACAGTTTCCGACTGTTCCAAGTCAGTATTCGTTCCGTAAGGAAACCATTTTGAAAGAATTGGCAGATGCCGGCATCAGTATTAACGACTTGAACGCCGTTATAGGTCGCGGCGGTGTGGTTAAACCTGTTGAGTCGGGCGTTTACGAGGTAAACGATGCTTTGAAAAACGATTTGAACCACAGTCGGATGGGACAGCATGCAAGCAATCTTGGCGGATTGATTGCCGACGATATTGCGCGTATGATTCCCAATGCGCGGGCGTTTATTGCCGACCCTGTTGTGGTGGACGAACTCGACGATGTTGCCCGCATTACGGGGCATCCATTGTTGCCTCATCAAAGCATCTTTCATGCCCTGAATCAAAAAGCCATTGCACGGAAATTTGCAAAAGACACAGGTCGGCGGTACGAAGATTTGAACTTGATAGTTGCTCATTTGGGCGGAGGTATTTCGATTGGCGCTCACCGCAAAGGACGCATTATTGACGTCAATAATGCACTGAACGGTTACGGACCATTTTCGCCCGAACGTGCAGGAACATTGCCCGCCTTTCAGCTGGCAGAACTTTGTTTCAGCGGTAATTATACCATCGACGAGGTACGTGCCATGATTACAGGCAAAGGCGGTTTGGTGGCACATATTGGCATCAACGATGTGCAGGATGCCTGCAAAAGAGCCAATGAAGGCGACGCCAATATTGCACGTGTGCTCAAGGCAATGGCTTACGGAATTGCAAAAGCCATCGGTAGCGCTTATGCTGTATTAAAAGGTAAAACGGATGGAATACTGCTCACCGGTGGAATTGCCTACAACGATTTGGTTGTAAAAGAGATTGTGGAACATATAGAATCGTTTGGCATCGTAGTCATTTACCCTGGCGAAGACGAAATGGGCGCCCTTGCTATGAATGCTTTGGGTGTGCTGAAAGGCGAAATGCAATGCAAGGTGTATTAATTGTATATTATATTGTCTAAAAAAACGTAAAGACGCGAAGCATCGCGTCTTTACGTTTTTTATATCAAACCACCATCGAACAATTTAAAATAGTTACAATATTCAAAGTTCCACAGGGATGGTACTTTATTAACCGTTGGTGAAGCAAAGCGAAATATGCGGTTGCAGTTCCAGCCTCGTAGAAACAACACAATCGGTTACAAAACGGCTAAACGAAGATTTGCAATGGAAGTGTAAAATCTTATTATTTCTATGATTATGGTGGAATGTGGCGGAAACCCCGACAATATTTTTCAAAACACGAAAAAAGTGGTCGGAAGAAATTCCGACCACTTGTGGGAACAATCTCCCTTATTTCCAATTAAAGTTACACGATAAAACAAGATTTTCTGTTTACATGTAACAGTCTGTCATATTATTCTTTCACCACTTTTACTGTGCGGTTACCTGTTTGTACAAAATAGATTCCTGCAGGCAGATGCGACACGTTGAGATGAGCGGTGCCGTTCCGTAAAGGTGCAACGCACTGTGTTTCTACAATGCTGCCTGTAATGTTGTAAATAACCGCCTGCGAGTTACCTGTTTCCATTCCGGACAGTTGCAGTTCGCCTTTTGTGGGGTTGGGAACAGCGGACAGAGTGTGTACACGTTCTGTATGGATGCCAGACTCGTCGTCCAAAACAGGGAAAATAGCCAGATCAAACAAGCCGTTGGGTTCTACATCGTACGATTTGTTCATGGCTATCCAGTCCATTGTGCCCGTTCCATACACATTGCCGTAAACGATAGTATAGCTTTCGGTACCCGGTGCATAACAGCCCATGGGGGAACTTGCTATAGCTACATCCGTACTTTTTTCTGCCCAAACAGGAACAGTAATTACGGCAATAAAATCGGTTGGCACGGTTACTGCGGTTGCAAAGTTAAACGTATATTCATCTATTACATCCAGCACAAGATCGCCCGTAGAAAAAGGCTCGGAAGTGCCAAGCAATTCGGAAGGAAGGTTGTCTTCGCCAACAGAATAAAGTTCTGCATAAATATCAGAATCTTCACCCTGATATCCATTCATCAGATAAGCCTTCACACTTGAAATGCTACCGCCTGTTGTATTTTTAAATACATATCCGAATTTTAAATCACTATATCCGTTTGAACCTGTTGTCCAAAAACCGGCTTCGTCCTTGTATGTTTCCATGTTAGCTCCACAGGGCATGTAAAATGCTTCTGGAGTCAGCATGGTGGCTGATTTTGGCGGTACGTTAACCGGTATGCCGGAATCAGAATAGCGCCGATTCGATCTTTTACCGTTTTCATTCACATTACCGCTCTGTGCGCCGACTGTTGCATATACAAAGCATACAGTCATCAGTGTAAAAAGTGTTTTCATATAAATTATATTCATCAGACTTCTGAAAAATGGATTATTTGTTTTAGTTTCTTGAGAAGAACTGAAGTCTGTTAAAATTCTCCACAAAAAAGTTTCTTTTCCAACTCAAAATAAAAACACCTGTTTCTCGACTGTTTTAAAAAAGGTGCTTTTATTTTGAATTAGCTATAGTGTAACCGTTTTACCGAAATGTTTGCACGCTTACTGTTTCACAAAATTTTTAACCGCAACTCCTTTGTCGGTATGTACTTTAATCATATACACACCGGCGGGCAGGGCGGCTACGTTCACTTCGCTTTTGTCGGCAAAACATACCTTCTGCCCCTGCATGTTAAATACTTCTACAGTAACAGCGTCGGAACCCGCCTCAACATGCAGCAGGTTGCTGACGGGATTCGGGTAAAGGCGCACCGTATTATCAAGCCGGCTGCCGGCAATGGAACTGTTGATGTCTGTAATATTAATATGATAATTTGCCTGTGAACCGAATTTGCCGTCGTTCCTGAAAATCAGATTTGCTTCTTCGGTGGCATCGCGAAATTCAATGTAGCCGTTTCCATTGCCCGAACTGATGCCGTTGCCTCCCGTATCATATACTTCCAGTTTGTAGCATCCCGATGCGGGCGGGTCGAACACGTACTGTCGGCGGGTGATTCCGTTATACGTCAAGTCTTTAAACCCTCCGTCCTCAAGATATACCCCGCTGGGGTTGTAGATTTTGAACGAAGTTTCGCTCGCATAGCGGTCGGTTGTCAGTACAAACATAAATTTATCGCCCTCCGCGTCCACCACCGTCTTTTTTACGGGCAGTTCGTAAAAGGGCGCTCCGGGTATGGCTACGCTGCTGTTGAATGCGGGCAGCGAGGCGTATAGCACGTGGTCGTTGCCCGAAACCACAGGGATGATGCCGACTGATACGGTGTCGGTTGTCATCGGGGCGAGTGCCTGCTGCACGGTTACGGTCTGTTCGGCGCCGTCGTCCAGCCGGTATTTAAATTCCATCGACGAAACTTCCGTTTCGGAGAAATTGAATACCACCGCGCCAAGCTCTATTTCGGAGGCGCACGAGCAGGTTTCGATGTCGGTGAGCCATTTGATGGCGGGTGCTCCGTTCACAATCTGCATTTCGGATTTGGCGCCGGTTACAATTTCCTGCTGCCCTTCGGCTACAAATACAACCACTTCGAGGTCGGAAAGAACGTACTCAATGTCGCGCAGATGAGAGGGGATGTTGTAGGTGTAGGTGCGGGTTA
>JAITVO010000060.1 GCA_031285765.1 Cytophagaceae bacterium
CAATATTTCACTGCCTTTCGGCAGGGTCAGGGGCATTTGTCTGAGACCGTCCAAATCGTGTGTTCTTCCTGTGGTGAAAGTATATTCGACGGGAATACCCTCCGAAGTAACGATTATATGTACTTTAAAACCATAAAAATAAGTTCGTTTGGAAGCAAAACGCCACCGGTAGTCTTCTCCTTTGACAATTTTAGACCTGTTGATCCGTATATGATGGCATACTTCTACCGGAAAGCTGTCGATACTGTAAGTACTCGCAAGATTCAACGCTTGGACGGCTTCTCCCGTCTGAAAGAACAGTTCGGAAAGGAGTTCACCCATCCGGTGCAATCTTCGATTGAAACGGCTTTTGCCGAGCATGGAAGGCATCAATCCAGTGGAGCGGACAAAACAAAGCTATTTTTCGATATTGCCGCCAAAATATCCGGTGGCAAGCATAGCAACAGTGATGATTTCCGCATCACTTGTTTTACGGCGCTCCGGCTCGCGATAGTTCATAGATTTCAACAAATCGTCAAAAAACACATATATTGTAACGGTTTTATTAATTATGGTCGATCCCTTTTTTTAGTGTTTTGGTACCACAAAATTAAGGGATTGTCTTTTTTATTATAATATCTGTAAGTGGCAACTTGTTTACATAGTCTAATTTGCCATAGGTTTCATTTGCGATTTTTTTGCCATAATCTGCTGTATATTCCAACCCTGCACCGATCTCAACATCTTTTGGTGTTAAATCACTTGATGCTAAACTTTCATAAATCGCCCCTTTTCCTGACCAAAAGTTGCCTCCATGTTTAATGGAACTTATCCCGCCTGCTACCCCGCCAATTACACCACCTGTTAAGGCACCTGCACCAGCTCCAATAAGCCCTTGCTTTAAGCCGTATCCAAAACTTGCACCTCCAGCCCACGCATTACCGACACCTCCAACAAAACCACCAGCTGCTCCCGCTGATGCCCCCGAAGCAGCACCGGCAAGTGTTGGTGCACTTGCCGGTGCATGCTCTAAAATTTCTTTCTCGTCTTTCTCTCAAATAAATTTGCACATTAAAAAAAACATCCTTACCTTTGTGGTGTACTATTGCTCTAATACATTACTAATATGATTAAAATAAATGACTTAATGTTTTATTACGGACGAAAAATGGTTTTTGAAAACATTTCGTTCGATATAGGAACCGGGAAAATTTATGGCTTGCTGGGCGAAAACGGCGTGGGAAAAACTACTCTGTTGCGCATCATTGCGGGCTTGCTGTTTCCCGAAAAAGGCAGCTGCACGGTACTGGGCATGGAACCTGCCAAACGACTACCCGCTCTGTTGCAGGAAATTTTTTACCTGCCCGAAGAGTTTGGAACGCCTTTTATTAAGGTGGAAAACTTTGCGAAAAATACGGGCTGCTTCTATCCCGCGTTTTGCATGGAGCAGTTTTGCACGTATGCAAAGGAGTTTGATGTGGACATTACCCGCAAATTTACCGAGCTGTCCTTTGGACAGAAAAAGAAAGCCATGCTCGCTTTCGGAATGGCAACCAATGTAAAACTGATGCTGCTCGACGAGCCGACCAATGGGCTGGACATTCCATCGAAAACACAGTTCCGCAAACTGGTGGCGCAGGTGGCGGCGGACGACCGTACGTTTATCATCTCGACCCATCAGGTGCGCGATTTGGAAAACCTGATTGACCCGATTATTATCCTCGACTACCGCGATGTGCTGCTCAACCATCCGGTAGAAGCGATTTCGAAAAAACTGTGGTTTGGAATACGCGACAAAGCGCCCGACAACGCTCTTTATGCCGAACCTGCCCTCAATGGCGTATATACGGTAGAAGAAAACAGCAGTGGACGCGAAAGCCGAATCAACATGGAACAGCTTTTCAACGCGGCGATGATGAACAAAACACGGTTTAAACAATTATTTAACCACTAATCTACCTGAATTATGAATAATACATTCAACTGGCAACGCTTTACAATGGTGTTGCGAAAAGATATGCAAGGCCTTAGCCGACAGTTTATTCAGTTGGCGATAATTATTGCGGCGGCATTTTTAATCATCTTTGTTTACACTCTGGTATTTGGCAAAGGATATGATACATATAATAATATAAGGCTTGCAGTAATAACAGGTATCTTTATTGGAGTTACGTTTACAGCGCCGTTTCAACTGTATAAGCGCTACAACCATAAAATTTACGGCGTTAATTACTTTATGCTGCCTGCATCGCTAACCGAAAAATGGTTCTCAATGTGGTTCTACTGTGGCATAGTTACGCCACTCTTTATTGTACTGGCAAGTACGGTTACCGACTGCTGCCTGTACCCATTTTACACATGGACAGAAAAAGCGCTGTGGTTTTCTTTTGCTTTGCCATCGGTATTACCCAAAGGATTGCTAACATTGGATGTCATCATCTCCTTTTTTGCAGTACAGTCGCTGTTATTTTTGGGGAATGCATGGTTTCAGCGGGCAAAAGTGCAGAAAACCGTTATCGGAATCATCATCTTTTCGGCTGTTTACGCCATGTTTATATCCGTGTTGCTCTCATCTGCTATTTCGATATTCAATTTTGATTTGATTGCGGATATTTCCCCAACTCCAGACGACTCTCAAATAACAGCCAATTTATCAATCAACACAGATTATATTCCGACCACAGGATTAATGATACTTAAGTTCATATCGTGCCTCATTGCACCTGTTGGCTTGTGGTTCGTAAGTTTTTTGAAGATGAAAGAACAGCAATTATAAGTTATGGAATTTACCAGTCATAAAACCATTTACCTGCAAATTAGCGATTATGTTTGCGAAAAGGCGCTGACTAACGAATGGAAAGCCGGCGAGCGGATACCATCGGTGCGGGAGCTGGGTGTGCTGCTCGAAGTGAATCCCAACACGGTAATGCGTGCCTTTGAATATCTGGAGTCGAAAGGTATTATCTACAACAAACGGGGCATCGGTTTTTTTCTTGCCTGCAATGCGGCAGAAAAAGTACAAAACCTGCACAAGGCACAGTTTATCGAAGAAGACTTACCAGCCCTGTTCAAAAAAATTTACCTGCTGCAAATTCCTTTCGACGAACTGGCGAAGGAGTATAAAGCCTATTGTAAAGCACATTTTTCAAACCATTAATAATGTAATTATGAAACGCAACAGAAAGATTAAAAAAAGCAACATTGTGCTTCTGTGCCTTATCGTTGCTTATTTTGCCTGCGAAACCATTGAGTTTGCGACAGGATATAAACTGATAAAAGAAACAGTAAAGGAACAGCTTCAATCCGAGTAGAAGTCCTTATACCAACTCTTTTGTTTACATGCCGGAGGGGTTTGGATCTTCATAAGGGTACCTCTAAAAACTCAAAGTTCGAGGCTTGCGAGGCGATAAAAGCGCAGTTTACATGAACGTAAATGAGCATTTTATCGTCCGAAGCATAACGAAGAAATTGGAGTTTTTAGAGGTTCCC
>JAITVO010000150.1 GCA_031285765.1 Cytophagaceae bacterium
GATTTGCGAATAAAAGCAACAAGGGGATTAATCCCCTTGTCAATAAATAAAACTGAACAGTTAAAACTGGAATCCACTGTTATTTGCAAACCATTTTTGTTTGAGTATAAACAGTATATACTTATTGCTTATAACCAAAATATAGCGGTTGTTTATATGTGAAATAAATATGAACAGCTGCTTATCTCAGATTCGTAAAGGTATCTCGACTATTAAGTCGGGGTATCTTTTTTGTTTTACCGCTTTCGCGGGATGACTAATTTTGTGGTAATCATTTCTGCAAACACTTCGTCCATAACAGAACGTTTGGCAGTACATATTTGGCAGTACATAAAAGAATAAAAACACTATAATGAATTTACTTATTAGTTAAAGCCCGACACTTAAAAACCTAATAAATAACAGTGTTAAGAGATATGCTTCAATTTTTTTTTTGAAAAAAATTGCGAAGTATGGTGTGTTTTTCAAATATTGTTTTTAAATTTGAAGCGCGGAAAAGGAAATGTTCATCATGCATTTATTGATCATTCAACGGGCGCATATTATTGTTGATGTCAAAATGTATCATCATAAAAGTTGAAACAGGCATCTACGATACCTCAAATAGCATTGCGCAAGTGCCAGCAGGCAGTGAGGAAGTGCCACACAGCGCCGGGTAAGTGTCAAGAGGCAGTGAGGAATCGCCACACAGCGCATGGCAAGTGCCAAGAGGCAGTGAGGAATCGCCACACAGCACAGGGCAAGCGCCAGCAGGCAGTGAGGAATTTTATATAACCATAATTTAATAATAAATACAATGGAAGACGAAGTAATTGATGTAAAGCACAAAAAACAGAAGCGTCGTGTAACTCCCCGCAAGGAAGTTGATATTATTACAGTATCCTTGATGGTGAGGAAAACATGGGAAAAATCGGGATTAGTATTGAAGTGGACTACACCCGACGAATTTGAACAGAACACAACAGAGTTCAAAAGAATAATTGATGCCAGCAACCATACTGTTGGCGAACGGCGAGTGATTACAAACAGACTGAGCATAGTTAATGCCGACATCGACAAATCGCTCAAGTATGTTAAAGGATATATTGGCGAGATGTTCGGTAAAAACGAAGAGTACGCATATTATACACAGTTTGGTATAGTGAGAGATAATAAGATGTATATTATTCCACGCGATAACGATACTCGCGAACAGTCGCTTGAGCAGATGCTTCAGGCAATAGAGCGCAATGGTATGGCTGGCAGCAAATACGGACTTGAATACTGGCAAAGCCTCTATAACCGCTTTGTTATAGCCAAGAATAATGCTGCAGCGCACGACAGCGATTCGGCGTCGCACGTGAGTGCAAAAAACGACCTCAAAGCCAAGATTATAAAAACACTCAATGCACTTGTTTTTATGATTAAGGCAAATTATCCCGACAGCTGGAAAGAAGAACTCCGCGTATGGGGATTTCAGAAAGACAAGTACTGATGCAAAGGCTACACAGCCAGTTTTAAGAGTTGCATAACATTGGGAAAAAACAACCGACAAAGCCACGGGCGATAAAATAAGTTTTTTGGCATACATTGTGCCTGCATTTGCCAGCGCCTGTAAGATGAATGTGCAGCAGGCATCCTTTTATATGAAAAAATATGGCTGGTGGTATTTTATGATGAAACACTGGCGGGCGCTGCATACTGATAATACATTCTGGACTGTTCGCGATTTTTTTTGAAGTATGCCGTAAAAATGGAGGTTTAAGATGAACGTATATCACAGAAGCTACTGCGAAATACGGCAGATAGATTTAAATCAATTATTACTTAATGAACTTGGTTTAGCAATAAATCGTTTACACAATGAACATACACACATCAGTAGCCAACAAGCCAGCACTACCCACAGTTTTCGACTGTCACATATACCAGTTGCCGCAAATCAGCACAGTAACAGGCAAAATAACAGCCGTACATAACGAAATCGACATTCCTTTTAATGTCCGAAGAGTTTTCTATCTATACGACATTCCAGCCGGCGAAAATCGCGGAGCTCACTCGCACTTCGAGTGTCATCAATTCCTGATTGCGGCAAGCGGCAGCTTTGAAGTAATGGTGGACGATGGCAGACATAAAAAAACACTCTTCCTCAATCAGCCATTTATGGGGCTGCACATACCGCCCGGCATCTGGGCGTGCGAGCAAAACTTCTCGTCGGGGTCAATATGCCTCGTAATGACCTCGCATCCGTATAACGAAAACGATTACATCCGTACTTACGAAAAATATCTTGAATACCGTGAAATTTAACAATGGCTTTATAATCAATCCGCCCGCTTTTCGCGAATCGCACCTGTATCTGTCGCCCTTTTCGGCAAAAGATGCGTACTTCAACCGGCAAATATGGCAAAGAAAAATTGAAGACGCAGAACCAGTCGTGGAGCTTCACCAGAAAAAAATGACCATTACCGAAAGCGCCACGCTTGCACTCGAACTTGTTTTAAAACACTTGAAACTTGCACCCGACGACGAAGTTTGGATTGTAACCACATCGGGATGCGCCTACATTAGCGGATGCGTTACACGAACCATCGAAAAATTCTGCCGGTGGAGCCGCCAAAAAACCGACCGCACTGCCGCCATTCTCGTAAACCACGAATTTGGATTTTTATATAAAGATATTGCCGCCCTCAAGGCATACAGTCTTCCCATTATCGAAGACAAAGCCTACAGCATGTATTCCACTTACAAAGACAGGAATTTGAACTTTACGGGCGACTATGAAATTTACAGCATGGCAAAGATGTTTCCCATGCAGGCTGGCGGACTGCTTTACGCAAAGCACACGCTTTTACCGCAGCACAACCTCACAGCCGAAGCAGCCTCGTATCTCAAAGCCTGCTTTCTGCATTATCATTCGCAAAGGGAGTTTATTACGCATCAGCGTATGCAAAATTATATTGCGCTTGGTATGATGTTCACAATACTGTTTGATTTTGGACAGGGGTTTCCGATAGACTATGGCGATATACCCGGCGCATTTATTTTCTGTACAAAAGGAAAAATCGACCTCGATAATTTAAAAATTTACATGCAGAAGCAAGGCGTAGAGAGTAGCGTGTTTTACGGCGAAGAGGCATTCTACATCCCCTGCCATCAAAATATGAATCTCGAACATCTTGAATATATTACAACCCTTATCAAAAACTTTATGAAATGAGCAGCGCATTAAATATCCTTTACGGGGAAAATGTAAACATCCATACGTCCACCATCTGCAACCATGCCGAACTGGGCGACGACATCAAGATTGGAAAAGAATGTACCGTTGTTGGGAGCAAAAACCACCATGTAAAACTCGGCACAGGCACAATCATTGGAATGTACGTGCTGATTGACGCCACACAGGCTGATGTAATTCTCGACAACAACGTATCCATTGCCCAGCACAACGTAATTGTATCGCACTGGAACGTTGCCGCCGGCTCCAAGCTGTCGAAACTTTTTCCCGTAAAGGCAGCGCCCATCCGCATTGGCGAAAACACATGGATAGGCAGCAGTTGTGTAATTGCGCCGGGCGTAACCATCGGACGTTGCAGCATCGTAGCCTCCAACAGCTATGTGGACAGCGACATTCCCGACTACTCAATTTACGGCGGCAACCCCGCACGGTTCATTAAAAAGATTGATGCAAGCGAAGTAGAGTAAAAATTTTTGGTAAAATGGTTGGTACAAAGTTTCGTTTTGCCATCAAACTTCTTCTGAAAACAGATTGATTTTCTGTTAGAAGTCTATTTTTGAACTTAACAGGCTTTACGCTACGTTATAGCAATTTTATTTATTGCGTACTGTTCATTTTCATGTTCCAGTGTCCTGTTAACGACAAAATGCTGGTAGAAATCAAGCATGCATCTATGCTTTACATCCCTAACTGAACGGAATATATATTGTATATTCTATTGCTGTTGTTTATCCACATCCCATCCCTAACAGGATGGCAGAACATTATGGTAATCATTTCTACCAGCATTTTAGTCCCTAACGGAACGTTTGACAGTACACAACAAGTAAAAATTGCTATAATAACTCATGTTACGCAAAACATACTTCATAACACCAAACACTGTTAGACGCTATAAAAAAGTATGGTGTAACATAACTTAATACTAAACCCTGTTCAATATGATTTTAATAGCAGATGGAGGTTCAACCAAGGTTGACTGGAGCTTGGTCGATAATGGCAAATTAATACAAAGGCTTTTTACAGCCGGCATCAATCCGTTTTTTCGCAGCGCAGACTATATTAACACCCAAATTCGTGATGTTGTAGCCCCCACATTGAAAAATTACAAAATTGACACCGTCTATTTTTATGGCGCAGGCTGTGCTTTTCCCGAAAAAAATGAAATTATACAAACCGCCATCACCCAAAATTTCGACGCCAATATTGTCACAGTTGGAAGCGATTTGCTGGGAGCAGCCATCGGGCTTTGTGGCAACAACAGCGGCATTGCGTGTATCCTTGGCACAGGCTCCAATTCGTGCAGCTACGATGGCAGCGAAATACGGGAAAACGTGTCGCCACTCGGCTACATACTTGGCGACGAAGGAAGCGGCGCCGTATTGGGGCGCCTGTTCATCGGCGCCTGTTTAAAGAACCGGTTAACACACGAGATAAAAGAAAAATTTCTGACAACCTGCCAGCTCAATCCATCCGACATACTCGACCGTGTGTACCGCCAGCCCGCGCCCAACCTGTTTCTGGCAAGCATTGCGCCCTTTATCCGCGATAATATCAACAACCCGTCGGTATATGATTTGGTATTAATGTCGTTTACCGATTTCTTCAAAAAAAATGTGATGCAGTACGACTATAAAAACAACAAGGTGTTTTTCACCGGTTCAATAGCCTTTCACTTTCAGGATGTGCTTAAACAGGCAGCTGCCAACTTGGGGATAGAGATAGAAACCATTGTACAGTCGCCAATGGATGGGTTAATAACACATTACAGCAGCATATAATGGGAACCTCTAAAAACTCCAATTTCATCGTTATGCTTCGGACGATAAAATGCTCATTTACGTTCATGTAAACTGCGCTTTTATCGCCTCGCAAGCCTCGAACTTTGAGTTTTTAGAGGTTCCCATAAATAAAACTGAACAGTTATACTCAACAGTAAATGAATTGCAAATAACAGAGGTTTATGTTGCTGGTTCAACTGCCGTCCTGCATCGGCAATGGAGCATGCCCCATTGTTGATTATGTTCGCAAATCAATTTTGGTTGAGTATAAAAACTGGAATCCTCTGTTATTTACAAACCATTTTTGTTTGAGTATATATTCAAATAATACGAAATTTTATTCGGGAGCCCTGCAATGACACCTGAATAAAATTTCTTTTTTTATTGTTATTTCTCCACGCTTGCTCTGCTAAATTACAAACTATGCATAAAAAGAGAACATTTTTTTGAGGTATCTTTCGAATAATCTTCAAAGCGCTGACAGTAAACATCAAATAATTTATTAAGGTATCTTATTGTCCCCCAAAAATATTTGGTATATAGTTGCATTACCAATACTTTTGGGGTGTAATTTTTTTTGTTTAATTTAAAATTGAGTTCTACATTATGAAAAGTTTTTGTCTTAAAAGCGGATTGACATTGCTGCTTTTGGTTGCAGCGATGTCGGGCATTTATGCTCAATGTAATCCACCCATTAATGTTGAAGTTTCTACCAATCACTATCCTTTTTGGAGCAGTTTAAGTGTAGATTGGGCTGTTCCTGCAGGAACAGAAGAAGCTGAAAATGCTGATGGCAACAATTCTGTAGTTATTTACAACAGAGGAGTTGGTTTCAACACCTATTCAGTTTTTGGAAAAACTACGTTTGGGGCAACCTCAACGTATGATGAATTAGGCTCTTTGTCGAGCCAATTTCAGTGCATGGAGTATGCCAACGGCATCCTGTTTGTCCTCGACAAGTCGGTAACAGGTTCCGGACGTTTCGGCTTTTTTGAGCCGCAAACAATGGCTGTAGGCGCCGGAGGGTTTTACCTGATTGGTACCGACTTGCCCAACATTGCCTCAATGGCATGGAATCCAGTAACCTCCCAAATGTATGCTACCATTTGGGATAACAACAATTCGAGCGGTTATGGAACGATTAACATCAAAACCGGCGAATATACACCGATAGGTACGCTGCCGGGTATTTTCACCATCGCCATTGACAATAATGGTGATTGCTATGCCGTAAAAATTGACAACACCGGCAAGTTTGGAACTGTGAATCTTGCCACCGGCGTGTTTACGCAAATTGCCGATTATACCGAGAATTTAGGAGATTTTCAAAGCATCGAAGTGAACCGGAAAACCAATAAACTGTATTGGAACCGACGCATTGTAAACAGCTCCGGAAATACCGTATTGTACGAAATCAATAAAACATCGGGCGCATTAACAGCAGGTCCTACATTGATGGGCGGCAATTTTCCCGCAATCTCTTTCTCCATAATGGATGCTGTGGATGATAAAACGCCGCGATACAATATTTTCAGAGACAAAACCAAGTTGAACACGCAACCAATGTTCACGCCATTTTACAGAGATTTGGCGCCCGAAAGCGGAACATTTGAATACTGTGTATCAGCAGTTTATGCAAATCCTGTTTGCGAATCGCAGGAAGCCTGCGCCGAACCTTTTGTTTTGGCAGGGGAGTGTGATGCTCCGGTGGCGCTTCCGCTTACTGAAGGATTCAATATTCCATCCGTATTTCCGCCCCGTTGCTGGACGCTTTCGTCAACAGGGAGTTCGGTTTGGCAACATACAACCTCTGGAGTGCAGCCCTTTTGCAGTCCACAGGAAGGAGCGGGAATGGTATATTTTGGTTCGAACAATGCGAATTCAGGCACAAGAGAAAGCCTTATAACTCCTCGTTTGGTAACCGAAAACAAAGATCAGATACTCTCGTTCTGGATGTACCGGAATGGCGACAATGCAAATGGAGCCGATAAAATTGATATTTTTGTCAGCCAAACGCCCAGCACAGCAGGATTAACCTCGTTGCTTACTGTGCACCGCTCCAATCTTCTTTCGCCGCAAGTGGCAGCCGACGGATGGTATCAATACTTTGTTACTGTACCGTGTGCCGCAATGGACGAAGCCTACATACTGTTTGAAGGCTACAGCGACTTTGGACGGAATATACATATTGACAATATTCAGATTGGCGACCTTTGCGTTCCGATACAAAGCGTAACGGCTTCGCTGTACGGAAACGGAACCACGCTTAATCATGCACACGTTACATGGACTGCGCCCGAAGCAGCATCGGCTTCGCTAATCGGTTACAATGTATATCGCAACGACGTACAGATTGCTGCTAATGTAAATGCACTTGAATACAATGACGAAACCGATTTGCAACCCGGCGAGTATGTTTACAGCGTTAAAGCTGCTTACAATAATACCTGCGGGGAGGCGGAAGCAAAATATGCATCTTCGTTATTAGTTGTAGCTACAAGCGCTACCGCAGCTGCTCCGGCAAATGTGAAAGCCGAAACACAGGCTAACGACTGGTATGATGTGAAACTGACATGGGACAATCCTACGAAAAAGGATTTGTTCTATACCAAAGCACATAACAACGAATTTGGCGCAAGCAATGGCGTAGCCAGTACATTTACAGTGGTGTCGCGCTGGGCTCCCGAAGACTTGACGCTTATCGACGGTCTTGATATGACCAAAATCAGCTTTATACCGGCTGCGCAAGCGTGTACCTACACCGTAAAAATATGGCAGGGCGGAACAGCTATCAATAACCCCGGCTCGCTGGTTCACCAGCAGGCATTAACAACTTCTTCGCTAACGATAGGCCAGTGGAACGAAATAACGTTGTCAGCCCCTGTTCCTATGGATGCTACCAAAGAATTGTGGATTGGTATTGAGTGTGTTGTTCAGCAGGGTTACCCGATAGGGATGGACTACAGCGTAACCGTGAAGCCCGGCTACAGCGATTTATCACTGTGGACAACGGGCGAATGGATGAGTATAAACAATGCCTTTGATTATCCCGCCAACTGGTGTCTTGGCGCTACGGTTGGAGTTGGCGAAAGTACCGAAGTGGTTTTGGGTTATAATGTATATCGCGACAATATCATGCTTACCGCCGGAGGATATGTTTCGGAAATTACCTATACCGACCGTGTTCCCGGACCCGGAAGCTATGTTTATGGCGTATCGGCGCTGTACGATAATTTCAGCGAATCGGAACATACCGAGATTACTGTAAATGTGGAACAAAGTCCATGCGAAACGCCAGTAACAGGATTTGAAGAGAGTTTCGAAAACGACCAGTTTCCATCGTTATGCTGGGAAAGTATCAGCACCGACGCTGCTCCCTGGCAAAGGGTTGTTGGCATGGGAATTCAACCCGAATGTTATCCATACGAAGGTAATGCGATGGTGATGTACAACTGTCGCCGCTATACCGAAGGCAAAACAGGTTTGCTGGTAATGCCGTCGCTCGAAACCGGTAAGAGATACAGGCTCACATTCTGGATGACTCGCGACGACGCCTACAACTGGCCTGAATTTGGAGACCCACTGCCCGACCGCCTGAATATTTATATGAGCGAGGATAATACAATTACCGGTTTAACGCCTCTCAAAACCATTCACCGCCATGTTGAATTAGACCCTGCCGTACCCGGTAACTTCTGGTACGAGTATGCTGTTGAAGTAAACACCGCAGACATGGCTACCGCTCGCTTTATTTTTGAAGGCGTAAGCGCGTATGGCGGAAACATCTTTATCGACAAAATTAAAGTGGAAGAAACGCTTTGCTCGTGGACCGAAAATGTTTATGTAGAGATGCAGTACAACGGCGATTGCGGTGCTGTACTTACATGGGATGCTGTGGATGGAAGCAATATATTTAATATCTATCGCGACGATGTTCTTATTGCACCCGATGTTGCAGGAAACACTTATACCGACAACGATTTTACGCTTGGCGAACATACATGGTGCGTAAAAGCTGTTTGTCCGCAGGGTGGCGAATCGGCTGCCAACTGCGTAACCCAAACCTGCGCAGTTCCTATATTTACCATTGTGGCTACCTCGAATGATAACGGAACCATCACGCCAAGTGGAGAGCAAACAGTGAGTTACGGCGAGGACTTGAGCTTTACCTTTGCGGCTAACGGCAACTACGAAATAGGCAAGGTGCTGATTGACGGTGTTAATAATGCCGATGCGGTTGTTACTGGCGCTTACACTTTTGAGAATGTTACGGACGACCACACGATTGAGATTGTGTTCCAAAGAGCGCCTATTGTACCCACGCCCAATGAAGACGGTATTATCTTTATCACCGCCGATGGTTTTGGCAACGGTTCGTCGTGGGAAAACGGAAGCTACGACCTTCAGTCGGCTATCAATATGGCAACCTCCGAAAACGAAATTTGGGTGGCTAAAGGCGTTTACTATCCTACCCAAAAGGCGGCACAGGTATCGACCGATGCAAGTGGTAACAATCCTGTTGAAACTACCGACCGTCATCGCGCTTTCACTCTCAAAAAAGATGTGAAGATATATGGTGGTTTTGCAGGAACCGAAGCATCGCTTGCCGAGCGTATTTTGTCGGCTGAAAATGCTTCGACGCTGAGCGGCGACTTTAATGGTAACGATGCCGGAGCACCTGCCGGAAACAACACCTCCATGCACGAAAATGCCTATCACGTTGCGATTCTTGTTGGCGACGCCGGTACAGCGCTGCTGGATGGTTTTACCATTACAGGTGGCTATGCCAATCAGTATAACTACATAATGGTTAACGATAATTTGCTTGAACAACGTTGCGGCGGTGGATTTTATCTTGTTAATACATCGCTCGAAGTGCGCAACTTGATTGTGAAAGGCAACTGGTCGCAGCCCAACGGCGCTGGTATGTTCCTTTACAACTCGTCGCCGGTGATAACGAATGTGCTCTTTACCGAAAATGCCGATAACAACGGAGCCGGAAATGCTATTTACAACAGAGGTTCGTCGCCGGTGTTGACCAATGTTACCATCGTTGGAAACAAACCCGGCGCATCGGGCAGCGCCATATACAATAACAATATTACAGGCGAAAATCCGATAACCTCCTTACCCGTTATTCGCAACAGTATTCTGTATAACAATGGAAACTCGAACAGTGTAAACAACACCAGCGTTACTTTCGTGAATACCTACGCACAGAGAATGGCAGCTGCAACCGAAGGGCTTGTGTTTACCAACATTAGCGACCCGCTGCTTGAAGCCGATTTCACGCTAAATGCCATGAGTCCGCTTATCAATGCCGGTAATCGCGTTGTTTTCAACGAAGGCGAGATACCCGACCTGTCGGGCATCACTACCGACTTGGCAGGCAATGCCCGCGTTGTGGGCTCCAACGTTGATTTGGGAGCTTTCGAGTATCAGGAAACACCACTTATATTTACTGCCGACGCCAACGGCGTGGTTTACGTAACCGAACAGGGTGCTGGTACAAAAGATGGCAGCAGTTGGCAGAATGCAGCCGAAGGGCTTGCCAATGTGCTTTTTCTTGCGCCAATGATTGATGACCTTACTCAAATATGGGTGAAGCAGGGCGTTTACAAACCTGCACACATCTCGGTAGTGTATAGCAGCGCAACCGCTCGCGACCGCGCTTTTGTAATGATTCCCGATGTTAAGATATATGGTAGCTTTGCCGGAACCGAAACATCGCTCGAACAGCGCAACATATCCGAAATAACCTCTGTATTGAGCGGCGACTTAAACGGCGACGACAACGGTACCGACGAAATGCTGGCTGACAACGTTTATCATGTGGTACTTGCAGCAGGCGCAATGGGAACAGCCACGCTCGACGGATTTGTTGTTACAAAAGGATATGCAAATGCCAGCAGTTCGGTAGTTCTCAACGAAGTGTCGTCAATTGGGCAGAACGACGGAGCAGGAATATTTGTGAAAGGCACGTCATCCAATCTGTCGGCGCCTGTGTTAAGCAATCTTGTTGTTACCGGTAACAAATCGACCGACAGAGGAGGAGCAATGTATCTTGAATACGCTCCGGCTGTTATTACCGACGTTACAATCAGCAGCAACATTGCCAGCAACGGAACCACTGTCGGTATGGGTGGCGGAATGTACTTTGCAAGTAACTCGCATGCCACTATGACCAATGTAAAGATTGTAGATAATACGTGTGTGGCAATGGGTGGCGGCATTTATATTACAGGCAGTACGCCCATACTGACCAACATACTGGTAAGCGGCAACGAGGCACTTGGTACCAATACAGGCGCTAACGGTAACGGTGGCGGAATCAATGTAGCATCGGGTTCAATTGTGATGACCAATGTTACCATTACCGGTAACACTGCTCATACGCTTGGCGGAGGTCTTAACGTTGGAGGTTTGCCTGCTATAGTTCGCAACGCCGTTATTTACGGCAACGAACCTGCCAACATAGCGGCTACTGCTACTGCATCGACCTATACCAACAGTTTGATTGGCGATGTCGATTGGGCGACATCGGCTACCGATGGCGGCAACAACTTGACCGACGTTGCCCCGATGTTTATGAACGCAGCAAACGGCAACTATCGCTTGGATGCAGGCAGCCCTGCCATCAATGCCGGAAGCAATGCTTTCTTTGAAGCCGGACAAACGCCCGACCTCTCGGCTATCACTACCGACTTGGACGGCAATGCCCGCATATTCGAAACCGCTGTTGATATGGGCGCTTACGAATTTCAGCATGTAATTATTGCAACAGCAGGCGCTGGCGGAACAATAACACCTGCGGGACACATACAGGTTACCGAAGGCAACAGTTATCCATTTACCATTGCAGCCGACGAAGGTTACAATATTGCAACTGTACTTGTGGACGATGTAAACGTAGCCGAAGCAGTTACTTCGGGCAGCTACACGTTTGCCAATGCAAGCGGTGTGCATACCATTCATGCCGGATTCGAGCTGAAGAACTACACGGTTGGCGTAACAGCCAGTCCCGCAGCAGGCGGAACAGTTACCGGCAGCGGTACCTACACGCATGGCAGCCAAGCAACCGTTACAGCCATTGCAAACACAACCTACAACTTTGTAAGCTGGAGCGAAAACAATGCTGTGATAAGTAACGAAGCCACTTACAGCTTCGCAGTAACAGGCGACAGAAATCTGGTTGCCAACTTCGAACTGAAAACCTTCAATGTCAGCTTAACCATCAACCCTGCAGAAAGCGGCACGGTAACAGGCGACGGTGTTTATGAGTATGGCGCAACAGCATCGGCAGTAGCCGAGCCTGCTACCGGTTACAGATTTGTAAACTGGACAGAAGCAGGCGAACAGGTAAGCATTAATGCCACCTACAACTTCACCGTACGAAGCGATCGCAATTTAACAGCCAACTTTGAAACGATGACGTTCGCAGTAACCTACAATGCGCCTGCCAACGGCACATTAACGGTAACTGCCGGCGGTGCGCCCGTTGCAAGCGGCACAGAGGTTGATTACGGAACCGTACTCACCATCACCGCAATACCCGAAGATGAATACAAACTGACAACATTAACCGTCAATGGCGAAAACTTTGCGAGCGGCAACACACATACCGCAGTTGCAGATGTTGAAATTGTAGCAGTCTTTGATAAGTTAGAAAGCATCAACGGCAACACGCTGTCGAGCGTATCGGTTTACGGCAGCGACAAAAACGTTTGCATCGACAACAAAGGCAACGTCAATCTGAAACTGGTACAGATAACCGACGTATTAGGTCGCGCTGTATATCAGGGCTCGGCAAACACATCAGTTGTAATACCTGTGAATGCAGCCACCGGAATCTACATCGTAAAACTTGTTTCGGAGGATGACAGCGTAGTGTCAGCCAAAGTTTACCTTACCGAATAAACAGTTTTTAAGCATACATGTAAAAGGGGGCGAATGATATTCGCCCCCTTTTTTTATCAAAGATAGGGGTAGAGCGTATAGATGATGTTGTCAGGTTAAGGTCGAAAGCCTTTTGTATCACAGCCTAATGGCAATGTCTTGGGTTTGCAAATAAATGGTCATCCTGCACCCTGTAAGGGGTAAAATAGTTGTTATATTACCCTTGCCTCCGCCAATTTTCAATTCAGGGTGCAAATTCGTCTTGCAATACCTCACAAGACGTTTGTTTCTAACCAATAGAATAATGCATAATGAACAATTCAACGGCAAATAAAAATATTATACCAAAGCGCTATCAAACCTTGAACTTTTGTACCTTAATCATTAACCATTAAAATCGCATCCTCAATAATATTACTAAAAACATCCTTAATATCAAGATGTTGTGCGGCTATTTGCTGGGGAATAAAGCTGGTGGCTGTCATGCCAGGTGTGGTATTTACTTCGAGAAGGAAGATGCGCTCACGTTTTACGATGTAGTCAATGCGGACAAAGCCTTTGCAGCCCAGCAGGTCGTAAATCATCGACGAAGTGTTGCGTATGTTCACAGCAATGGCGTCGCTGATAGGGGCGGGCGTTATTTCGCGTGCCTTACCTGTGGTGTATTTGGCTTCGAAGTCGAAGAAATCGTTTTCGCTTACGACCATTGTGAGCGGAAAAATTTCGGATTTCTTGCTGGTTTTGTACAGTCCGCACGTTATTTCGTCGCCTTCGATGTACTGTTCCACAATTACTTCGCTGCTTTCGTCGAAGGCTTTTGCGATAGCCGCTTCCATCGTGCCGATTTCCATCACTTTGGATACGCCAAAGCTCGATCCGCCTGCGTTGGGCTTTACAAAACAAGGGAAGCCCGTTTTTTTTGCCACGTCGGTAATGTCGTAGGATACGCCGTGCCGCAGAAGTGCCGAGTTGGCGATGTTAATGCCGAAGCCTTTGAGGTAATTATTACAAACAAACTTGTTGAAGGTAAGGGCGGCAGGCAAAACGTCGCAAGTGGTGTGCGGAATCCCAATCATTCCGAGATAGCCCTGCAACAGTCCGTCTTCGCCCGGCGTTCCATGAATGGTGATGTAGGCGCAATCGGGCACAATACGTTCGTCGCTAACGGTAAACGAAAAGTCTTCTTTTGAAACGGGGTACTCCTTGTTGTCGATAACAGCGCACCACTTATCTTTTTCAATCAATACGGGATAAATATCGTACCTTGTGCTGTCGATAAACGAGCATACGCCATCGGCGCTCTTGCGGCTGATAACGATTTCGGACGAATATCCCCCGTATATTACTGCTATTTTCTTTTTCATATCAAAATTTATATCAGTTTAATGATTACATAGTAATTGGAGGACACTGATAACATGATGCACACGAAAAATGGGAAACGCAGATAACACGAATTTTCGCAGATAAAAAAATCTGCAAGAATCCGCGTCATCCGTGTTCTAAAAAATAATACGTTTTGTATCATATATCTGTGTTCTCCAAAATTCAATCATCCTCGCGTCCTGCAATATATGTTCGCCATCGGTTGATAACCTGCGTCATATCGTCGGGCAATTCCGAGTCGAACTCAATATACTTTTCGGTAACGGGATGCACAAAGCCGAGCGTTTTAGCGTGCAATGCCTGACGCGGCAGCAGGGCAAAGCAGTTCTCAACAAACTGACGGTATTTTGTAAACGTAGTTCCTTTCAAAATCTGGTTGCCACCATATCGTTCGTCGTTAAAGAGCGGATGCCCGATGTGGCGAAAGTGGGCGCGAATTTGATGCGTGCGTCCCGTTTCGAGGCGACACTCCACAAAGGTAACGTAACCCAGCCTTTCGAGCGTTCGGTAGTGCGTAACAGCAGGCTTGCCCTGTTCGCTGTCGGGAAAAACGTCCATTTGCTTACGGTCGCGCACGCTGCGCCCTATGTGCCCCGTGATGGTGCCCGCCTCCGCGCCGCTGTCGAAACTGCCCCACACAATTGCCTGATAGTTACGTGTACTTGTTTTATCGTAAAATTGACGTGCAAGATGCATCTTGGCGGCTTCGGTTTTAGCAACCACAAGCAGTCCCGACGTATCTTTGTCGATACGGTGCACAAGTCCAGGTCGCGGATCTTCGGAGTTGAACCACTCTTGCCCTCTGAAGTACCACGCCAGCGCATTCACCATCGTACCTGAATAGTTTCCGTGTCCGGGATGTACCACCAAACCTGCTTTTTTATTGATAACAATCAGCGCATCGTCTTCGTACACAACGTCAAGCGGAATGTCCTGAGGAATAATTTCGAGTTCGTGTGGCGGATATGCCATCACAATCGAAATCACATCATGAGGCTTTACGCGGTAGTTGGGTTTTACCGAAATTTCGTTTACACGAATGTTCCCCGCATCGGCAGCTTCCTGAATTTTACTGCGCGATACGCTTTCGATGCGGTTTACGAGGAATTTGTCGATTCGCAGCAGCGTTTGCCCCGCATCGGCAACAAACCTGTAATGCTCAAACATTTCGTCGGAGCCTTCTGCTTCGTCGAGAAATTCATCCGTTTCAACCGATTTTTGGAGCATAATAGTATAATAATTCTATTGAAATTCGCTTTCAAAAGCGTTGTCATCGTCAAAAACATCGGTTGGCACGTCGTCCAAAGCAGGCGCGTTTACACGCAGCAGCGAATCGTTGAGTGTAAGCCACACGTTAATTGATGCGCCAATGTTGAGCATTGCACCCGAAGCCGACGTCGGGGTTTGTCGCCAAACGAAAGCCTTTGCACTGTCGTCGGGCGACACGACGCTTCCGTCGAAAATAATAGCGCCAAGATTAAGCCCAAGACTGGTTGCCACCTGTTCGGCAATCGGTCTTTCGAGCCCCATCAGGTTGGGCACTGCCGTGAGCTTGGAACTCAATCCGCGTCCTATCAGCAAATCGACAACGGTACCTTTCGACACGAGTGTTCCGGGCACAACGGGCTTTCCGTTCAGATGCTGTCCCAGTACCAGATTGGTGTATTCCGACGGAATATAAATCAGCTCGCCCACTGCGAGTCCGTACGATTCGAGTAATGCCTTGGCGTTTCGCAAACTGTAGTCCTGTAGGTTGGGGATAGAAACCTGCTCGTCGTCCCATGCATTGATAGTAAAAAAGATATTGCGATTTTTTTTCACATGCTCGCCCGCTTTGGGCACCTGCTCAATCACAACACCTTTTGGCACATCGGCAAGATGAACGGAATCGACGACTGTGTATCTCCACTGATTGTTCTGAATAAGGCGTTGCAGCTGTGCTTCGGTGAGTCCTGTGAAATCGGGCAGCGGCTTACTGTTGCCATGCCTTGTATATAGGTTCAACGAAAAGAAAGCAGCAATAATCAAGAATATAGCAATGAGCACAATGATACCCAAGTTTTTCCAAAACGCTTTTGTAATAAATATTTTCCACCACTTCATTTTATCGGTTTTAATTGCGGTGCGAAATTAATATTTTCTCGGAAATAACGATTAAATGTTGCTTCATAAAAAAAATAATTTCATATAAGTTATATTTTTAATCACACTATATATATCTTATTATATGTAAGTTGTGAAGATATGGAAAAAAAAAAGTGATTTTTTTTCGAAAAAAATTACGTCAGAAGTTTGCAGTTAAAAAAAAAGAGTTACTTTTGCACCCGCAATGCGGAAATAGCTCAGTTGGTAGAGCACGACCTTGCTAAGGTCGGGGTCGCGAGTTCGAGTCTCGTTTTCCGCTCTTTAAGAAGTGTTTGCCCGGATGGTGGAATCGGTAGACACGCAGGACTTAAAATCCTGTAGCCATTGCGGCTGTGCGGGTTCAAGTCCCGCTCCGGGTACAAAGTAAAAACGCTAATAATATGTAAATTATTAGCGTTTTTTTTATGACTCCTTTTGTCTGTTATTTTCTATAACATTAAAGAATGTAGCCATATTTTGAGGAGTGCTATGAAAAGTCAAAAATAGAGAGAGAATGACTATTCTCAACTCCATGAGCCATCCTAATCTATAACTGATGTTACGCAACAATGATATAGGGGGAGTACGGATACGTGGTTATGTAACACGGATACGTGGTTGTGCAGCATGGATACGTGGTTATGTAACACGGATACGTGGTTATGTAACATGGATACGTGGTTATGTAACATGGATACGTGGTTGTGTAACACGGATACGTGGTTATGTAACATGGATACGTGGTTGTGTAACACGGATACGTGGTTATGTAACATGGATACGTGGTTGTGTAACATGGATACGTGGTTGTGTAACACAGAGCAGCCACTTGTAAATGGTTAACAATTGAAACTTAAAGGCGCTTAAAAGTAACAAACTGTAAGTGGTTTATTTATCTTGAAAAATTAAACAATGCGTATATCAATCTATTACCTGTTGAACAAAACAGGCAACATACTCACAGCAACACAACAGATGTGCTGCGTAACATCAGTCTATAAATAATTTTAATGTTATTATTGCATCAATCTGCATTTTAATTGTATATTTGCACCGTTTTTAAGAGTTAATAATATGTGTTCCCCCTGTGTACGTGTTGCACAGGGGCTTTTTTTAATTGAGAATTGAGAGTAGAAAATGGAAAATTAAGAGAATTTTTATTTTCAACTCTCAACTATCAGGACAAACGCACGAAAATTCTGCTTGTTTTTTATGGCAATAATGTAATTTATTTACTGTATTTACATGTAAACAAACAGTTATATGTTATAAATAAAACCTTATTTTATGATAAACGGAATGATATTAGATGTAGATGAAGCAACTGTTGCTACTGAAGTTGTTTTATTTCTAAATGTGGTTTTTTTCCAATAGTTGAAGTAATAAAATTTCATGCGTTTACCCTGCTCGACTATAAACCTTAGTTTTGGATAAACATCTTTTAATCAATTGATTTCTATAAACATATCCTTTCTGCTCAATTAGACATACTCAAAATCGGTGTTTTGTGAATTGTAAAGCATTTATTTTGATTGAAAATATGAGTTTTCAGATCAATGATGGAAAATTGCAATTTGTTTTTTTGTATATAACACACAAATAACGACAATCTTAAATTCCATACTATGATTTTTGTTTATCCAAAACTCAGGTTTTTAGGCTTCGCAGCCTGTTTCTTTTGCCCAACGTCTTTTTGTTCCCGTTTCTCCCCCAATCTGTCTTCCGCCATTTCGCATATTTCGGGAGTGCGGAACTGATAAAACTCGGTACACGTTTGCCGGGCGTGGGGTTTTGCAAAGGTCAGCCGTCATCAGCTTGGGCAGAGTCAGCTGAAGGCAGCAGGCGTCGGCTTTTACGGCTTCGTGTGCGGTTTTGGCGTCCGTAATATCAGCAAAACTGTAAACCGTAAAGTGTGGGGTCGCCTCCCTCTATAAACTGTTTTACAGCTTCCTGCTACACATCCTTAAACAGAATGTACGGCACATCTCTCTGCCCTCAAACTCTTTGCTAATAATCGCTTCGGGAACATACTCCAAATGATGACTGCAAAACAGCAACGGCAGTCAGCGATATGTATTCAAAATATGTATTTTAACTTTAATAGCAGATTTCCCGGAATTTGCCTGAAATTCTTTTCGGCGATGCAGATGCCGTTGTACAGAACAGAAGTCCACTCCTGATTTTTCAGATGAAGCATGTTTTGTCCCGACAGGTTAATTTCCAGCCTGTCGTTTAATCTGTAGCTTATTAAAGCGTTCAGACACCACTGATAAAGATTGATGTTCAATGACTGATTGATGAAGTGTTCCATTTCGACGTCCGTACGGAAACGTTTGCTGAAGTTGAATTTTAATTTCCCTGCATAACGCTGTATGGTTTGTGTTTTTACTGAACCGAATGACGATGCGTTGTCAATCAGTTCCAGTTCGGCTTTGCACTCCACATTAAATATCCGGCGGTAATTTGTTACAGCCTGAAGACTTCCGGACGTATTCCGTACTTTAATGCGATTGCCCTTACCGGCGGACTGGTTGTAAAACGAATTTTCACTGTATCCTCCGTTCAGTTTCAGCGTACACGGAATGGCTCCCAACCCTTTGCTTGCATGGATTCGGAGATACAAGTTTTCGGTCGGGGCTGACTGTATGGGACAGCTTTCGGTTAACAGTCCACTGCTGATATGATTTACTGTGGTGCTGTTACGGCTGTGGCTGTATCCGCTGACCAAAAAAAGCATGGTGCTGTAATACATGTTGAACAGCTGGTACGACAGGTTTAAACTGCGCCTTGTGCTGTACCAGTTCTCAATGCGGCTGTTATGGCGGTAACTCTGGTAATTGCTGAAGACCATGCCGGATAAAAATGCTTCGGAAGGAAGCAAATGGTCGGATTCGTTTGCGGATAAATTTAACGTATGCGCATCGCTGAAATGCAGGGATATTTTCATCTCAGGATTCAATTTCAATGCTTTCCGGCGGTTTAACGCGTGTATTCCCGCAGATGCAAAATCATATACATGAGCAGATGCGCCTGCCTTGAAACGAAAAAAGCCTTTGTTTTTGGTCAAATTAAAATTCGCAGCATAATCATTCATTTGCAGCGAATGGTCGTTTTTCAAATTTTCGCCGGGCAGCAACCCTGCTTCCTGCCCGCTGTCCATCCGGTATATTTCGGAATAATAGCCATCGTTTGTCATGGACGCGCTAAGCCCTGTCCGCACAAAATAGGAGTTGTTCAGTTTAAAATACATCTGAAAACCAATGTTGGCTGTAGCATTTTCCTGCCGTATATCCTGTCGGGCGCCGTACAGTTCGCTGTACAGAACGAAAGGAAGCGGTAGCAGCAGCGAATCGGACTGCATTTCGTACGAAAAGGGGCGGTTGTTGTACGAAAAGGAGGCTTCCGCAATAAAAAGGTACTGATGAAACAGTTTCATTACCGCCACATTCTGTTTCGTACCAATCGGAGTTGTTCCGGCGCGTCCCACTGCATGTACCTGCTGTTCCATCAACCGGTTGCCGGCATCCGAATTTTCAGACATTCCCATTGCTGAAAACTGTCCCCTGTACACCATGTTCCAGAGAGGAGAGGGCTGGTAATTGATTTTCAGAAATCCGCTGAACAGTCTGTTTCTGTTATTTATGTCCAGGTTGCTAAATGTTTCGTATCCCTTTTGTTCCGGCAAAAGATAGGTGTATCTGTTCCATTCTTCCGCCAATTCTCTATTTTCGCTGTAAAGCAGGTACGAATTGAGTTTGAGAGTATTTTCCGGCTGATACGAAAAATTAACACCTGCCAAACCGCTGTGCCGTTCATACACATTGTTCTGGTGAATAAGCAGTTTCTGTTCTACTTCTGACAGCGTAGTAGCTGACTGCTCCTGATTTCCGGCAAATTCGTTTACGCCGCCCTGCAAGCGGATATAGTCTTCGATGCTGAACGTTTCGTTGCCGGTATTGTTGGTGGCGGTAATGAGCGAGGTCATGAAAGTTGAATTGAGCTGCATCAGACTGCCTCGCAGTTCGTACCGGTTTTCAATGCCTCCGCCGCCTGAAACGTTTCCGGTAACCTTTCCCATTTTACTTTTGTTTACGCCTATGTTGATTGCCGTTTGTTCATGGCTTTGAAATCCCGATAAAAGCGAATATTCGCTGTAATTATTCAGTACTTCGACCGATTCGGCAATATCTGCCGGCAGGTTTTTAGTTGCTATTTGCGTGTTCCCCTCAAAAAAATCCCGTCCGTTCAGTAACAATTTATCAACCTGTTTTCCTTGCGCTGTAACGTTTCCCTTTTCATCGACTTCGATGCCGGGCAGTTTGTTTAACAAATCACCCAGCACAGTTTCCGAGCCGTCTTTAAACACATCGGGGTTGTAACGGATGGTATCTCCGTTAACAAGAACTCCCGTCTGGCGTCCTGCCACTACAACCTCCTGAAGCGATATGACTTCGGGTGTCATCACAAGGTTGATGCCAGACAGATATTCGTCCGCACTTAAATTGATGAATTTAAATACGGACGAATATCCCAGCATGGCTACCTGTATAAAAAAACTGCCACTTTGGTCTGTGGTCAGGCGCCAGTTGCCACCGGTGCCGGTTGTGGCGTAGGCAACCACTGCGGAGTCGCTCGCCTGCCTGAGTGTTATCACTGCAAATTCAATCGCTTCGTTTTCATTGCTGGTTACTCTGCCCGATATTTCGGACTGTGAAAACAGCGAAAGAGTTGTACTTGATAGCAACAGGAACAGTAGCCATTTCATTCTGGTTAGCGGTTTAAAATTAATTTATACTGAAAAGGAATCAGCATGAAACACAAAGGGTGCTGTGCCTTTGTGTTTCATGTGAACTTTGCGGTGAAAAACGATATTAGCCAATTGATGCCGGATACCCATGCGTATCCGCGTTTACATTTTGATGATGGATATGCCGTTGCCCTTTTGTAATCCCTGTTCTTCCATTTTTTGTGTGCGCAGCCTGTTAAACTCATCTCTGTTTGCCTTTTTTCCCGTTTTGGGAGGCCTGATTTTATCCTTTACCGTATCGGTAAATTCAATGCTTTGCATCACAATTGTATTCGACGGTTCTTCAATTTCCAAAATCAGTCCCGGAAGCCCATGGTAAAGACCGGGTCCATCGCCAACAGGAATATCGGGACAGTACCATGCAGTTACGCTGTTGCTGTTCACCGCTTTTTTACACATGTATTTACCTACTTTCTTTTCTCCGGCTGACAGTTGCCATTCCGATTGTAACGGCTCGGTAATCAAAAATGACTTATCCATGATATATTCCTGCGAAATGCTTTCTTTTTTCTTCAGGTCTTTGTAACGGCATCCTCCACCGCCCATATACCGAATCTGAACAGTGCTACTGTTTTCAAAGCCCTGCTGCGCATCGGACAGCGACTTCAATTCTTCGTAAAGGCTTGCGCCATTGTTGTAATACAGCGCCATTGTTTTTGCCGTATTCATTTTGCCCAGCTGTGCTGCAACTGCTGCTGCTATTGCAGGGTCGTCGCCCAGTTCCGCTGTCATATCAGGCATTTTAAGCTGTTCCTGATAAACCACTTTCATGCTTTGTGCATGCAATGCGCCTGCCGAAATCAATACACTTGTCATTGTACAAAAAAACAGTCTTTTCATAAATATACTCTTTAGTTAATTACACTTGATATTTTAAACATTATACTTCTATCTGCATAAGTTTATGCAGATAGAAGGTAATAAAAATCATGATGTTAAAAACACAACCATTACTGTGAAATAATAACTACTACCACAATTACGGCAATTACTTTACCGCTTTCATCAACAATAACAGTAACGTCTATCACCGTTGTTGATTGTCCTGCCTGAACAGAACTTACACTTGTTCCCGTAACGTTATTAACATCACTAACGTTGGAATTAGCTATTGCACTTGCATTGAATGAACAACACAAAAGTACAATTAATGACACTAAAATTAATAACTTTCTCATTTTCTACTATTTAATCAAATTAAACAATTTGATTAAAACGCAGCAAAGATAGATAATGCTATTGTTAGTTAAACAAAAAAAAAAACAAATAACTACAAATGTTTTTTTGATATGTTATAGTTGAAAGAACTAAAATTAATGGCCGATTTCGCCTCCCGTTCAAGTATGCCATGTTCTTTTATTTTTTTATCACTTTATGTTGTTGTATAGCAGTTTGGTATAATTTTTTACTTTTCACTCTTCATTTTACACATTCCACAAGTTTTCAACCTGAGTTTTGGATAAGTAAATTTCTAATCTATTTATTTTTAGCATCATATAATTCATACATGGTTAAAGATGTTCAAAATCGTCATTTTATGAACGCTAAAGCATTGATTTTATCAAAAATCTGACTTCTCAGATTGATACTAAAAGATTATAATTGATTATGGCATCTATAACAACCATATCATTAAACATTTATACTCAATGGTATTATTCATGCTTATCCAAAACTCAGGCTATAACGAAAAAAAACGATTATCTTTGCACAATTTTTATTTACAAACAATTGAGCGATATGTCAATAACAACAATTCTCCGAAAAACATTTTCTGCACTTTATCACAAAGATTACAAAAACTTTTGGGTGGGGCAGGCAATATCTACCGTTGGCGGAATGATTCAGGTTACAGCCCTGAGCTGGTATGTGTATCAAATAAGCGGGTCGCCTTTTCTACTGGGACTGATGGGCGTTTTTGAATTTGGACCGGTACTGCTGCTCACACTTTTTGCAGGCGTATTGATTGAACGTTTCCCCAAAAAGAAAATTCTGCTTGTTACGCAAATCGTTTTCATGATTCAGTCGCTCACCCTCGCCGTATTGGTATGGCAGGGCGTTACCAGCTACTGGGTGTTTGCCATGCTGGCGCTGGTTGCAGGCACTACCATGAGCATTGAGCAGCCCACGCGGCAGTCGTATTTTGTAGAACTTGTGGGTAAAATCGATTTGCCCAATGCCATTTCGCTCAATTCCACAACGTTTAATCTGGCGCGTATTATCGGACCGATGATAGCGGGTATTATCATGAAATATTTGGGAACTGCGCAGTGTTTTCTTATCAACGGACTGAGTTTTATACCGGTTCTTTATGGTATCAACCTGATTAGCGTTGTTGGCAAGCCGCGACTGAAAAATGTGAAGAAAAACGTGCTGTCCGAAATCAAGGAAGGCGTACTTTATACCGTTCGCAACGAAAAAATACTACCCACTTTCCTGATTGTACTCGTAATCGGCATCTTTGCCATGAATTACAACGTAATTCTCCCTGTGCTTGCCAAAGACGTACTTCAAGGCGACGAGCACACTTACAGTACGCTGATGTCGCTTTTTGGGTTAGGTTCTCTTCTCGGCGCCTTATTTATGGGCAGCGCAGGAAAAGATATTCGCAGCAAAAACTTTTTGGTTACAGTTGCCCTTTCTATTGGAGCCTTACAAATGGCATCGCTGCTTTTTGCACATTCATTCATCATAGTCGCTTCGTTTCTGATTGCTCTCGGATTTTTGTCGCTCTGTTTTCTCAATCGCGCCAACACACGGATACAACTTAATATCGACGACAAATATCGCAGTCGCGTAATGAGTATTTACGTGTTAGTAGTTACCGGAAGCACCCCACTCGGCAATACTTTCACAGGCTGGGCAATGGATACGGCAGGTAAATCCTACGGTTTTTTTATTGATGGCGTCATCGCCTTTACCGTTGTAATGATACTCTTTATTGTTTATCGGAATTATTTGATGAAAGCAAAGGTGGTATCTGATAAAGATAAAATTCTATAATATTGTGTTACTGGCGCAAATCCGTGTTCTTTTTAAATAGCCTCGTTTTTATAGCAATTTATTTTATTGTGTATTTTTGAATGCGGATAAAAGTGCTATTTGTTTCTTTACTAAGTATGAATCAAAAATTAATTTACGCTAAATGGAACCACAATGAGCACGAAGTTGTTCACAAAGGACACTATGCCTTTGTGAACCTTGTGTGTTCTTTGCGAACTTTGTGGTAAAAGATTGTATCAATTAATTTATGTTGGGTACTTAACCTTTATTAGGCTGTGTTAAACTGATTCAACGAATGTGTGCTGTCGTAAACACGGGAGCGCCTTTCGTCAAAATGGTAACATTTGCAAACAGCTAAAAATGGTAAAAAAAAACACTTTTTATTCTTCAGTAGATCATATAATTCAGCTATCAAGTTATCAGCCTCGATACGTTATCCGCGTTCTATCTGAATACATGCAGAGATGTGGCATGCCGCGTTTATACGTTATTATCCGTGTTCATCCCCACTAAAAATAGGATTGCATTAAGCATAATTATCCCTACCTTTGCGCCCACATTAAGCAAAACACACGTGTACCATGTACAACACACTTATTCTTTTGGGCGGTAACTTTCCAAAAACGCCCCAACTGTTTGCCAAAGCCAAAGGGTTGATAGCATCTTCATTCGGAAGTATCATTCAATACTCGTCGGTTTACAAAAGCAGGGCGTGGGGCTTTGTTGCCAAACAGGATTTCCTCAATCAGGTAATAGAAGTTGCAACGCCTTTAAAGCCCGAAGAACAAATAAAGGCGCTGTTGCAGATAGAGAAGCAGCTTGGGCGCAAACGCAAAACAACAGACGGCTATTCGTCGCGCAGTATCGACATCGACATTCTTTTTATCGACGATTTGATTATCGAAACCGCACAACTCACTGTGCCGCATCCCCGACTTCATCTTCGCCGCTTTACACTCGCCCCCCTGTGCGAACATTGGAGCGACAAGATTCATCCAAAAACAGAAAAATCGTTAAACACGCTCTTAAGCGAGTGTACGGACAAAGGAACGGTTGCGAAAACCGCCTACAACTTGGAGCCATAAGCAAGGTCGCCCGCATCGCCCAATCCCGGAACAATGTACGACTTTGCGTTCAACTCCTCGTCCACAGCGGCAAGCCACAGCGTAACAGGCTCGTCTTTCAGCATTTCGCGAATGTATTCAATCCCTTCCTGACTTGCAATAATGCTTGCGATGTGCGTATGCACCGCCTGCCCGTTAGCCTTCAGCGCCTTGTACGACAAGTCCATCGACGCCCCTGTAGCCAGCATCGGGTCGGCAAGAATCAGTGTTTTCCCCGTAAGGTCGGGTGCCGAAATGTATTCAACATGGATGTCGAAATTCCCGTCTTCGGTATATTTGCGATACGCCGACACAAAGGCGTTTTCGGCATCATCGAAAAAGTTGAGCATGCCGTTATGAAACGGAATACCCGCCCGCAGTATCGACGCCAGCACAAGTCTTTCACCGGGCATCCATTCCGTCGAGAAGCCCAGAGGTGTGCGCACTTCAACCTGACGATAAACAAGCGTTTTACTTATTTCGTAAGCAAATATTTCACCCAAACGTTCCATGTTTCGGCGAAACCGCAACGAGTCGGTCTGTACATTCACATCGCGCATTTCGGCAACATACCTGTTGACCAATGTCGGCGGCTGATTAATATATCGTATTTCCATCTTAATACTGGTTTAAAAAAGCGGCTAAAAGTAATAAAGATTTTCGGAACACAAAAATTTTTTGCTCTGTAATGTTTAATGGGAGGAAAATTCATTTTCCGAAGAAGTCTATATTTATAACTGTCCCGTTAGGGACAAAATGTTGGTAAAAAATCAGAGCTGTCCTTCTCTTTTTTCCCGTATAGTGCGAAATGTGGCGTGTTTGTGTAACATTGCATATCTGACGGCACACAGGAAACGTTTGGTCATCTTTTTCTACCAGCTATCCATAGAGGGATAACTCATGAATAAAATATTTACCCACACAAAATATTATTGACCCTTTTTTACATCGTTTCCGAATCGGCAAAACTGTAATAACCTGCATCGCCAATAATAATGTGGTCGAGTACAGGGATGTTCATTATTTTGCCCGCCTCAGCAATTTTTTTGGTAATGGCAATATCGGCGCTGCTCGGCTGAATATTTCCCGACGGATGATTGTGGCACAAAACGATGTACGAAGCCATGCAGTCAAGCGCTTTTTTCAGAATCATCCGCACATCTACAGCCGTTTCGGTTACCCCGCCTTTGCTGATGCTGAACCGGTGCTTCACCTTGTTGGCGCGATTAAGGAGAAGTATCCAAAATTCTTCGTGCGCAAGGTCAACCAGCAAAGGATGCAAAAGATTGTAAATATCGCGGCTCGACTTCACCAACGGATATTCGGTGAGGCTGCACATTGAGCGCCGCCTGCCCAATTCCATTGCTGCCACAATCGTAACAGCTTTTGCCTCGCCCACCCCAAAAAAGTTGCTTTGAAGCTGTTCTATCGAGGCTTTACCCAAATCGTTGAGATTATTGTGGTACGATGCCATAATTTTTTTAGCCAGCTCAACGGCTGATTCTTTTGCACTTCCCGACCCCAGCAGAATAGCAATCAATTCGGCGTCGGAAAGCGCCGACAATCCTTTTTGAAGCAACTTTTCGCGGGGACGGTCTTCCTGTGCCAAATCTTTTATTCCGAGTTTAGTGTATTCAGGCATGTTGATGCAATTTTTGGGGTGCAATATAATTACAAAATCTTTATAAAGTCGAATTAAATCGAATTTATTTTATAATCTGATGTTACTCACCGCGATATATCTCAGATCAAATTCTGATGGATTAAGACCAAATTCTGATGGATTAAGACCAAATCCTGATGGATTAAGACCAAATCCTGATGGATTAAGACTAAATCCTGATGGATTAAGACCAAATCCTGATGGATTGAAACTAAATCCTGATGGATTGAAACTAAATCCTGATGGATTAAGACCAAATCCTGATGGATTGAGGCAAATTGCTGCGTAACATCAGTTATTATGAAAAAGAATGCGACAGCAAATATATTGTACTATTTAGACCCAATAAGAAAACCAGCTTGGGAATTGGGGTTTTCGTTGTAATGATTTGCATTGTTTATACCGATTGTGTAGCCTCTATCCCTGTAACAATTTTATCATTTTCCTTATCGTAATCAACTGTAATTGCGGTTCCTTCGCTTACGGATGCTTGAATGATGACCTCAGCCATTTCGTCTTCGAGGTATTTTTGAATTGCACGCTTTAATGGACGCGCGCCGTACTGCACATCATAACCTTTCGATGCAATAAAATTTTTCACCTCATCGGTGAGATGAAGTTTGTAACCAAGCGTTTCAATGCGGCGATAAAGTCCTACCAGTTCAATATCAATAATTTTATGAATATCGTTCTTTTCAAGGCTGTTGAAAATAACGATGTCGTCAATTCTGTTCAAAAATTCGGGTGCAAACGTCCGTTTTAAAGCCTTTTCAATAATGCCTTTGGCAAAGTCGTTATCGCTTTTGTCGTTGCCCTGACGTGTGAAACCAATTCCACGCCCAAAATCTTTCAACTCGCGTGAACCGATATTTGACGTCATAATAATAATGGTATTTTTGAAATCAACACGGCGTCCCAAACTGTCGGTAAGCCTTCCTTCATCCAATATCTGAAGCATCAGATTGTAAACGTCGGGGTGCGCTTTTTCTATTTCATCGAACAAAACAACGGAATAGGGACGGCGGCGCACTTTTTCAGTCAGCTGTCCGCCTTCTTCGTAACCAATGTATCCGGGAGGCGCTCCAACCAAGCGCGAAACGCTGAATTTCTCCATATATTCACTCATGTCGATACGGATAAGCGCGTCGGATGTATCGAAGAGATACTGTGCCAATATTTTGGCTAAATGCGTTTTACCTACACCTGTTGGTCCAAGAAAAATAAACGAACCGATGGGGCGGTTGGGGTCTTTCAGTCCGGCGCGGTTTCGCTGAATGGCTTTTACAATCTTCTGAATAGCCTCTTCCTGCCCAATAACCTTACCTTTTAACTGCTCACCCATTTGCAACAGCTTGAAACCTTCGGCTTGCGCTACTCGTTGAACTGGAATACCTGTCATCATGGCAACAACCTCTGCCACTTTTTCAGCATCTACTGTTTCTCTGTGCTGTTGAAGTTCGTTTTCCCATTTATCTTTCATGTGGTTAAGTTCCTCAAACAGTGATTTCTCTTTGTCGCGAAAACTTGCAGCCAGCTCAAAATTCTGCGCTTTAACAGCGTTTACTTTTTCTTCTTTTGTTTCTTCAACTTTCTTTTCAAGGTTAAGAATGGTTTCGGGAACAACAATGTTGTAAATGTGCACTCTTGAACCTGATTCATCCATTGCGTCGATGGCTTTGTCGGGCAAACGGCGGTCGCTGATGTATCTTTCCGTCAGTTTTACGCAGGCGTCAATCGCTTCGGGGGTATAAATTACGTTGTGATGATCTTCGTACTTTTTCTTTATATTATTAAGAATTTCAATTGTTTCGTCAATCGAAGTAGGTTCAATCATCACTTTTTGGAAACGGCGTTCCAAAGCGCCATCTTTTTCGATATGCTGCCTGTATTCGTCGAGTGTGGTAGCGCCAATGCACTGTATTTCGCCACGAGCAAGCGCGGGTTTAAGCATGTTGGCGGCGTCGAGCGAACCCGATGCGCCTCCAGCTCCTATCAACGTATGTATTTCGTCAATAAACAGAATGATACCGGGATTTCGCGACAATTCGTTTAAAATGGCTTTCACCCGCTCTTCAAACTGTCCTCTGTATTTTGTGCCCGCAACAATCGACGCCAAATCCAGCGTAACAACCCGTTTGCCAAAGAGTACGCGGGATACTTTTTTGTCGATGATGCGCAACGCCAACCCTTCGGCAATAGCCGATTTTCCAACTCCCGGCTCGCCTATCAAAATCGGATTGTTCTTTTTGCGGCGACTCAGAATTTGCGCCAAACGTTCGATTTCGCGTTCGCGTCCCACAATCGGGTCTAAGCGCCCGTCTTCAGCCGCTTTTGTAATGTCGATACCAAAATTATCAAGAACAGGAGTTTCGCTCGACGGCTTGCCTGTTCCTGTATGCTGTTTCAAACTTTCCGAACTTCCCCCAAAAGGACTGTCGTTATCGTCATCGTCAGGGAAATTGGATTTTGCAGTAAAGGTTTGTTTTGTTAGCGTTTGCTTAATTGCGTCGTAATCCATATTGTATTTTTTCATAAACTGTGAAATAGTTCCGTTACTGTCTCTTAAAAGAGCTAATAATAAATGTGTCGTCGAAATGTTTTCGCTTTTCGGTGAACGAGCTTCCAAGTGTACTATCTTCAATATCTGTTCCGTAGATTTCAGCAGCGGTAAATAATTTGTTTCGACTGCCGGCGCAAATATTTTCAATCGTTGTTCAATCGTTTGGAATAGCCGCTTGGTATCAACATTGAATTGATGCAGCAATAAAATTGCGTTACTGTCATTTTGGCGCAAAAGCCCCAACATTAAATGTTCGGGCGCAAGAAACTGATTTCCCAAACGAGCGGCTTCTTCGCGGCTGTAACCGATAACCTCATCTACTTTCGACGAATAATTAAGTTCCATTCTTTGCTGTTGAGTTAAAAAATAATTCGCCAAAAATAATTCAAATGTTTGAATGTTGTATGCGTTGGTGGTAAAAAAAATTATGTAGCAGCTATTTTATTTGCAATACACAAAGTAGTGCAATGTAATTACTATTGCATTTTTCTTAATAACTCATATTACGCAAAACAGCCTTTTCAAGGCTATCAAAACTAATACTGCGTAACATGAATTAATAATTGAAGTTGTGCACTGGCTTAAAAAGCCAGATTTTCGTAATCACAGGCAATTGAAACGTTGACTGTGGTGTGTGAGATGGATAATTATCCATCTCTACGGAGTGCCCGACTGAAAGGCAGAACTTAAACAAAACAACACATTTAGTCAGTACTTTTGTAATAAGCAAATTCAACTTTCTCAGGAATCACAATTTACACACAACTATAAAAATGGTATAGATATGATACTCGTAAAAACACTTGCTTAATACCCATTTATTCATTTTTTTTTTCTAATATTTTCATTCGCCACAATATGAACAGAGATGCAGCGTTTGTTTTGGTATTTTTTTTATAAGACTTTGCTCTGCAAAATTCAGTGAAGTTATCTACCTGCTTTGTGTAAACCGCTTTTTCGCCGGTGGAGTCAGACACATAGACTTTCCCTTTCCTGATTTTGTAAACCACCACAAAATGTTCCAGATTCCAGTGTGCAATGAGCGGTAGCGGGGCTTCGGATTCCATTTTGTCGAAACCAATTTTAACGCCCATTGAGCGGAAGCCAATGCTTTCGGCAGCATCACTGATGCCGAGCATCGACACGCCTGTGCGGGTAATGTGGCAACGCTCGCGCAGCATTGGCAGCGTATAGCTTTTACCATACCACCGCGCTATCATTTGCAGGCACGTGGGGCCGCAATCCATTGCATCGGGCTGACAAAAATGGGAAATCTGAAATTAATCTGTTTAAAAATTTTCAGTTCCCAATAAATAGCCTTTCCGTATCCAGCGCTTTTTTATTTTAATGGGTTTGTAGTCTTCCCGTTGTGTAAGGGGAATATAATTGACGCCAAGCCGGGCACTGTTTTCTTCAATGCTTGTCATACCCAGTGCAGCGCGGCGCAGGTTAACATGCTCTTCGTCGGCAATTGGATGCAGTTCAAATGGGGTGCGTTCACGTTTGCTAGTAGCTTTATTCAGGTATCCGTTTGCATGTGCCTGCGAACCAAAAATCTGTACTTTCTTTCTGTATCCAAATTTTCCCATACGGCTTAAATAGCGATCAATCATCATTGCGGTGTATTTCCTGTCGGCTTCGCCATTATTTGCTGCCCGTATCATTAAGGGCAGGTACTTTTTAATTTTCATTGAGTGCTGTATAACAAGAAATACTGCTTCGGCCGACTTTTCGCCTACCATGCTGTGAGTTGGCCAGCCATACTGTTGAATAATCTCTTCAATCCGGTCTATATCTTTCTCAATTTTCCATGTGTACACCTTACCGGCAACATGGTTTTTAATGTTTTTTGTAAGCGTTCTGAACCGCTGGTCTTTTATCCAAATAAACCACAATTCGAGCGATAATTCAGGATGTGTAATATTGGGATACCGCAGTAAATAGTTTTTTTTCAGCGTATCGACCACGTTATTCCATTGTGTTTTGTTGTGCAAACTGCTGAAATCGGTATCCGTAAGTATGTCTTCGGCCGCTGCGCCTTTTCGGATGGCTTGCAGCAACATCGGAAAAGCGCTGTCGGACTGTTGCAGTAACGAGAGGTAGCATGCGGTTTGATAATAGCCATAAAATGATGCAGTATTTTCCTGTATTTTACCGGAATAATAATCAACAGCTGCCTGATAATTTGCCGGATTGCGAAATGCTGCCGTATCGGTTTGGGCAATGGCTGCATTGCATAATAATGATGAAAATAAAAAATGAAAGCAAACTCTTTTCTGTTTCATGATATTTAACTGTTATTTTTTTTGTTATTTTCGAGCCAATCTGTTACAGGAACGTAATCTGCCTGTCCCTGCCATTTTGCAATATATGGATTGTATCTGCATTTTGCCGGTCTGGAGTATTTGTCTTGCAGATTGTCGATAAATACACGGCAGTCCAAACAAATATACCGGAACTCGCAATCATTGCAAACTGCAATATTGTCTTTTCCGATTTCTGATAAACTTTTGTAACTGTCGCTATCCAAAATATCTGTAAGTTTTTGATTTTTAAAATTGCCTAATACGGTTTCGTTGTATGGACAGTTTTTAACATTGCCACTGGCATCAACAAATATTTTTTTATGCAGGCATGAATTAACATGCAGGCTTTCCATAACCATTCGCTGCGTAACGCAAAAATATTTCGGATGCACTGTTCCACAATGCAACTGGTAAGTTATATCGCTGTTTAAACAGTAAGCAATATACGAATTATTCAATCCGTACCGGTATTCTGAGTATTCAGGCGCATTCAGAATGTATGCACGGGTTAATTTTACCGTTATATTCAGTGTTTCGTCCCAGCGTTTTTTTATTTCGTCGGAGTAAAATAGTATCACGTGTATGTTGTTTATTCGCGATGGTGCTATTTCCCGTATTACATCCATCAAAAAATCGAAAGTTACAGGCCGTATAAAACGCAACTGAACAAGCCTGCAATTAGCTTTGCTCAATTCTGCAATTAACTGGAAAGGTACGGTGTTGCCGATTTCAATAACAGCGTTCGATATTCGCGAAGGTTCGGTATATTCAGTGTCAATCGTTAAAAAAGCAATGGATTTTGAGAGGGTAATAAATTCATTATCCAACAAAAAATTGAAATATTCATCAATAATGGTTCCCGCTTCTTTATCGTAAAATTTCTTTATCTGCAAAACAGAACAGCCTTGATGTTCTTTCAATATTGAGAATAAAATATTGGGAATAAATTTGTAAATATTTCTGTGTAAATCGAGCAAAACACTTCTTGTGTACCCTTTTACAGGAAAAACAGAAGGTTTTAAATGAAATGGAATATTGCTGTTCAACATAGCGAGTCGATTGGTTTTTGCAGGTTTTGAACAGATGCAAAATCCGACTCGTAAAAACCGGAATAATACACAGCACTTGCTCCAGCCAGTTCCACTGGCTGCATGTTTAACATGCACAAGGCATCGCTGCAGGCAGTGTGTGCTCCCTCCATATTTGTTTTCAACAGTTCACATTGCATGAACTGTTTTTGGCTGTTTGCATTTTTTGCAGCCCACCCTGTTAACAGCAGCGCTACTTTTTGTTCCAATTTGTAATTACAGGGTTTCGACACCATGCCGAACTGTCCTAACGGATTAAATTCCAGAAAATAAATTTCCCCTTCAGGCGATTGAATTAAATCGAACGAACCGCAGTTTGTACCAATAATATCCAAAAAACGTTTTAATCCATCTTCTATCGTTTCTGGAATTTTTATGGATTCGTAGCGGTTCGGATTTTTTGTGTCGTAATGCCGGAAATCAACTTTTGTACGGTTGTTCAACTGCGAAAATATAGCCATTGAATAAAAACATCCATCCAAATAAAAAGTGCGTATTTCATACTCTTTTTCAATGTATTCCTGTATAAGGCTTGGAAAAAAATACTCCGGATAAGTTTTTGTTTCTTCACGGTTAATGCAAGTTGTGTAGGAAAAATAGTGAATCCCGTTTGTTTTCTGAAAAATTTGCGAACCAAACGATTTTGTTATAAACTGTAAGCCATCTTTGGTTAACAGTTTTTCAACTTCCTGCCGAGTGTTGACTACCCAACTTTTGGGAGTTTTTAAGCCCGACAAACGGGCAAAGTGTTCCTGCAACAGTTTATTGTTTGTATTGTAGTCGTATGGATTATTCAACCAGTTGCAACTCTGTTTTGTTAACAGGTAAATATAACTAATAAGTTTAAAACTTTCCGAAGCCGTAGCTTCTTTAAATGCTGTGCTGTTATTTTCATCGCTCCACTTCCTAAACCAGAAAGCAGCATTGTGCCCGCTATGTATAAAATTAATCAGCAAACAAATTTTGTTATGTATATTTTGCGGTGTAATTACATTAAAAGGCTGACTGTAATAATCAAGCCAGTCCATCACTTCGTGGGTGGTAGTATCGCTTTCGACTGTGAAAATAACAATCATTTCCGCTTCTGTTTTTTCATCGTTAAATAAATCATGGGATTTCCTACAATACTACTTTCACCATCTATTATTTTTGGTGGAAATGAAGACCGTTTCCATCCTTTCCCATGATCCCGCCATGTACGGTAAGTATTGACATGCTGATTGGCAGATCCAATAAATACCTGATTTTTATTGGTTGAAGTTTGCCATTCTGTTTTCCCTATTTTAACTGTTCCATAAACAGGCGGTACTTTATGAGCCGGTTCTATCATTACAAATAATCCTGTTTTGGGCATTTCTAAATTATATGCTGTTACATCTAACGTAAAATATGCATCGCCCTGTAATGCCTTACAATATACAGGCCCCGCCATTTTCAATTTTTCATTGGGCGCTAAAGTTTCATCTTCTCCCTTGTATAGGGTAACAAAAAAAGGTAATGTTGGACTTCCTTTGCTTAATATATAAACATGAACAGCCGAAAGTATATAATTATTACGAATATCTTCATTTGGAATATACTGTGCATGATTAAAGACGCTTGTTGCATACCCTAAATGACCCCAAAAGGGACGTTTTTTAGTGATACCCATTTTTCGGTACCTTTCCCTTTCTTTTTTTGCATATATATTTACATCAGGTAGTTGAATTGTTTTTGCTTTTATCAGAACTGTAATTTCCTGAAATGGGAGAATGGAAACATCAATTATTTGAGAGGAATATGCAACATGCTTGAGTTCTATTTCTTTTGGACAATTGGGATAGACTTGCACCTTCCCGTCAGTGCTTGTATAGCCAAAAGTAAAAACACCATCGGTTAACA
>JAITVO010000168.1 GCA_031285765.1 Cytophagaceae bacterium
TATTTTTGCATTTTGGCAATGAGGACAATTAAGACAATGAAAGGTGATATACAAAAATATGCACTTCTTGCCATATTGCCAATTATTTATAGCAGCATACTTTTTAAAACACCACCTAAAAAAATTATGGATGGCAGTCAAGCCATTAATCTGTCACTATAAATATAAAGAAGTCTATCTGGCATTCGACAGTATCAAGCTGAAAGTCTTTCAATTATATAGCCTTTATGGTGATATTACTCAAGAAAATTAACAAAAACAAAAAGTCAAGATGATTTCAATACAAAGTTGCAACTTTTGCGGACTAATTTGTAGTCCGCATTTTTTATCGGACAATAATGATTGTTTTTAAAAAAAAAAGAGATACCTTTCGCCCGAAATTCGCGTTTATTTCAACTTGATTTGTGTTGTACTTATGTTATTTACAACAATAATTCATCGAATAAAACAAAAACATTTTTGTTCGGATTAGTAAATAATTCGAATTACACGATTGATATTATAAATATTATGAGTTTACCGTAAAAATATATTATTTACTCATGTTGCACAAATTATGTTTTGTAGCTTTTTTAGAAACTTGAAAAGCTAAAGATTGACTTATGCTGATTTTCAATTCATTGCCAAAGCGAAGCGATACTTGCAAAGAACGGAACTATCGTTTCTCTGTCTGTAAGGGCAGAACCTGTGTTTCAGAATTTGCCCTTATCTTGTGGGCAGCGGAGTCGGTGTGCAAATCTTCACACATAATGCTTCGCTTGCCTGAGATTATGGATTTTAAGCCAAGTATCTTAAAAAAAAATATTGCGTAACATAAATCGTTTATACAAACAAAAAAAATAATATACGCTAATGCCAAAAGTATCAGTTATCATTCCAACCTACAAAAGGGCGCACTATCTGAAAGAAACGCTGAAGAATGTGCATGAACAAACATTTAGCAACTTTGAAGTGATTGTGGTTGACGATGGAACGCCGGGCGACGAAAACCGGCAGGTTTGTTCAACATTCCCCGCTGTTATTTACAAAAAAATAGAAAACACAAGAGGCCCTGCAATACCGCGTAATGAAGGAGTAAAACTGTCAAAGGGCGAATACATTGCCTTTATTGACGACGATGACCTGTGGGCTGCCGACAAACTGGAACGTCAGGTTAAAGTGCTGGATGAAAACCCCGACTTCGGATTGACGCATTGCTGCTGTAAAGTAATTGACAGCAAAGGATGTGAAACGGGAAAAATTGTGGGCAGGCTGCGCAATCCCATGCGCAAACACGGCTATGTTTTTGACGATATGATTGGGAATTTTACCGTGATGATGATTACACCGCTCATTCGCAGGGAACTGTTTGACTGTTTAGGAGGTTTCAACCAAACCATTAATCAAAGGATAGTAGTTGCCGAAGATGTTGAATTTTTTACCCGTTTGGCATTCATCACAAAGTTTTATTACATTGACGAACCTTTAGCATATTACAGAATACACAGCAACAATATTTCAAATTCGAATTTCGGATATGTTTACCTTCCGCTTGAAATTTTCGGATTGGTTAAACGGTACCGAGATGAAAGAAGCCTGAGTTCAAAGCGCTTCCGTTCCATCCGAAAAAAACTGCTGTTTTATCAGATTGAACAGATAACCGACAGCAAGTCGGCAAAAGTGTCAAAAATCAACATCAAAAAAATATGTCCGCTCTACTGGACAATGCCAAAGGTGATGATTTCGATGATAAGGAGGATGCAAACAGCAAAACAGAAACGATGAGAATTGGCGTCAATCCCGAAAAGAAGAAGGAAACCCAGCTGGTTCACAAGCGGCATCGAATTATTATGCCGTTTTGGATTCCAAATATTGAGGACGATTATTTCAGAAATCAGCCCGAAGTGCTGCGTATTTGTCTGCAATCGCTTATTGATACCATCGACGCATCGCAAACAAACATCACGCTAATCAATAACAACTCGTGCAGCGAAGCATCGGAGGTTGCCGAAGCGTTTGTTGCCAAAGGTGTGATTGATAAATATGTTGTTCGAAACGAAAATCGTGGCAAGCTCGAAAACGTGCTGGCAGAGGCACGTGCATCGTATGAAGATTACATTACAGTAAGCGACGCCGATTTTCTTTTTTTCGATGGATGGGAAAAAGCCATTAGTAACATCATGAACGCCTTTCCACAGGCAGGCATGGTGAGCTGCTATCCGGCTGCACATCTGGCATATTTTTACAACAGTAATATTATATGGCATTCGCCCAAAGAAGGCAAAATAATATCGGACGACGACATCAATCTGTTTGAAAAAGGACACGGACACACGGTTGAAACAGGGCTTTATTCGCGAAACGGACTGAAACGGAAAAAATGCTGGTGCGAAGCTCATTATTTCTTCAGGAGAAATAATGTAATTGCAATAGCAGGAGCTGTGCACGCACTTGCTACCTTCCGGCGAAATGCGGTACAGAATTTCGATACCCGAAAAGTTCAGTTTGTGTTTAAAAACGGATACGAAGAAGAATACATTGACCAAACGATACAAAAAAGCGGTTATTTGCGCCTGTCGACACCTCAACTGTTTGCCTATCATCTGGGAAATACTGTTCCCGACGACGTTGTTCGGCATTATATGGAGAGAAAAAGGCAGTACGGAAATAACGTATCGAACAGCATGTTGTGGAAACAGGAAAGCAAAAACAGAGTCAATGCCTTTTACAGAACTGTTTTTCCGGCAACCGTCATTCTGTTTCGAGCGTTGCGGAAATTTCGGATTATTTAGTATGAAATGTTATCGGGCTACGGCGTGTTAGCATAATTCAGAAAATATTTCCTATCTTTGTGCCATGGAACTCACACAATCACAATACGAGCAGATATCAGACTGTTTTCTGAAGCACAGGGGGCAGTGTTAAGTACTCTAATTTAGAGATACTTAATGCCTTTCTTTATATTGCAGAAAACGGATGCAAATGAAGGGCGTTACCCTCAAAATATGGGAATTGGCACACCATCTATTATCGCATCAGCCGGTGGGCAAAAAATGGCGTCATCAACAGAGTGTTTGCTAAATTGCAGGAGAAACAGATGGTCAGGATTAAGATAGAT
>JAITVO010000186.1 GCA_031285765.1 Cytophagaceae bacterium
ACCACAGGCGAGCGTAGCATTGCCTGCTGCAGAGCGAAGTACCGGTACAACTGCCTGAAAAGGCAGGACTTTTGACTTATGGGAACCTCTAAAAAACTCCAATTTCTTCGTTATGCTTCGGACGATAAAATGCTCATTTACGTTCATGTAAACTGCGCTTTTATCGCCTCACAAGCCTCGAACTTTGAGTTTTTAGAGGTTCACTTATTATTAGTTCGGTCTTTGCAAGCCGGCAAGTGTGCGTGCTGTTTCCGCAGGCAACGCTTTGCTCGCCTGCGATTATGAAAAATTAAGCCTTTCCAAGGCAATTAAAAAGTATATGTTGCGTAACATCACTTATTCATATTAGGGAGGAATGAGGTTTAACAACAAAAAAAACAATAATTCTCCAAAACAATTGAAACCTTTTTGCAAAACAAAGGTATAAAGGCGGGAATATCAACAGATGTTTATTTATACTAATGTGAAAATGGTTTTCGGATATATGCAGGGGTTTGGTAGTGATGCGGCGCGCCACGTTTCTACGTTCGTGCGTATGGTCTGTGCGCATCCCAAAACTAAAAAATCCGAAAATCACTTTCACTTTAGTATAATAAATAGATTAGAATTGAGTGTATAGTAATAATTTAATAAAAAACATTGTTATGGATCTGAAGTATAACTTAGGCGAAAATCCGCTTACCGAGCGCGATGAGGACTATACGGCGCATGTTCAACCCTCTATAACCTATGACAGAGAGGGAACCATAGACCTTATAGTGAACAGTGGCACACTGGTTACGCGTACCGATACTGTGGCTGTATTCAACCTCTTTGAGGAGGTGGTAAGCAGCGAAACACGTAAAGGATGCACATTTAACCTGCCACTGTTCAACACTTCGTTTTCGATATCGGGAGTGTTCGACGGTCCGCTGGACTCCTTTGACCCCAGTCGGCACAAGCTGAATGTAAACGTTACCAAAGGTACGCTTCTGCGCGACGCTGAAAAGAACATTAAGCTCACAAAAACTAATGCGTATGCAGCCATGCCTCAAATACAGGAGGTGAAGGACTGTTTGAGCGGCTCTGTAAATGAGCTGTTAACTGCGGGCGGCGTAATTGAACTGCGTGGGCACACCCTTAAGATTGATGGCGACGCAACCTTATGTGGATTGTGGTTTATTACCGAAACGGGCGAAGAGTTAATGTCGCCTGTAATTATCGAAAATCGCCCATCCAAAATCATTGCCATGATACCTGCCATTCCCGAAGGCGTAGAGAAACTGAAAGTGACGGTAAAAATAGTTACGCAGTATAGCACTGGTGGAAGACTTTTGAAAACACTAAAGCAATGTACGTATTCCAAAAATTTGTTCATCGTGTCGTAACCAACGGTAGTAACAGAATATTGTTGTTGCCTGCGGTAGAGAACATCTACAGCGGCAAGTAGAGAACATCTACAGCGGCAAGTAGAGAACATCTACAGCAGCGAGTAGAGAACATCTACAGCAGCGAGTAGAGAACATCTACAGCGGCAAGTAGAGAGCATCTACAGCGGCGAGTAGATGAGGCTGTCCCAAAAGTCTTTTTGAACGCAAATGACACAAATATCACAAATAAACACATTAAAAGCAAATGCTTATTGTTGTTTTTGTGTTATTTGCGTTCTTTTTGGACAGCCTCATTTGCTACAACGATGCGAATAATTATGCTCGTATCAATGTGTAAAACCTAACCCTAACAGGGTTTAATAAAGAATAATTCTGAATCACAATTTTTACAAGATGAAAAAGATGACCAGGATGGCTTATTGCCAATCTTGTGAATCTTGCTAATCTTATTAGAATTGTGGTTTACAACAAACAATTGATTTATAAATTAGTTTTAAAATGACAAAAAGGACAACAACTTTTATTTTAGTTGCGCTACTTACTGCTAATACAGGCATCGGGCAAACGCACAATGCTGTCAGAAGCACAAAATCGATAGAATTGATTATGGAAAAGTTTCAAAAGCAAAGCCGAAATATTTTCCGCTCTAATGTTTCAAAGGCAGCAAATACAGTCAATGTGCTCGACAGTTTGATTGATGAAACAACCATCGGAGTTTCAAAGGTTAAATACGCTTACAATGCCTTTTTAAAGCCCGTTTTAGAGGAAACTTACGAAGATAATGGGTTTTATACGCGACAAATGATAACGTATGACGCTAACCAGTACATTTTGTTTACGGTTGGTTATCAATCGTATAATGGAGGAAATTTAATGCCAGACGATTCAACCGCATACCTCTACAATGCACAGGAGCAGTTAGCTGCAACTGTAAATTATATTGGAAACGGCGGCAGCGCTTGGCTTCCTTTCGAAAACGTTGCTTATACCTATTATTCGGATGGTAATCTGCACACCGAAGAATATTATGATTGGGATTATGACAGTAATGACTGGAAGAGCGATCCGAGATTATCAATAGAGTATTCAAACTACACTACAGTGCACAATGAAATTTATCCACAATTAACCACCAAAGAAGAGTGGATAGATGGAAATTTAAGCATCACTAAGGAGGAGCAGTCGGCATCGGATAATGTGCTAACAATTATAACCTCCGAATCTTATGATGAAGGCGAAACATTTGAACCTGCAATGAAAATGGAAGCCACATTTGATTTAGCTACTATGTGTATGGTATCGTCAAATATATATATCTATGCCGAAATTGACTGGTTATTGTATTTAATAATGGAATCGACCAACGACAATAACGGTAATATATCTTTTGTACAAAGTATGCTGAATTTAGAGGATGGTTCTTTTGCCGAGTTTGTTAGAAACGACTTTGTTGTTAATACTTCTGTTGAGATGAGTAACGTAATCAACCCATTTTTAGAAGACGGCGATTTTTCCAACGTTCCTTATATGCCGCTCCAGATAACAACCTGCGCTAATGGTACAATAAATCAGGGCTGTACTTTTTACTATACCCTCAAAACTGTTCAAACCGGTATTAACAGTGTAAACAATAGCGGGAACGGTTTATTGGTTTATCCCAACCCGACGAGTGGTGAGCTAACGATTGAAAATGGAAAATGGAAAGTTGAAAATGTTGGAATATATGATGCGACGGGTCGTTTGGTTCTGCTTCCACCCTTTGGAGAGGTTGTGGGGGGCGTTACCATCAACATTTCGCACCTGCCTGCAGGCGTCTATTTTGTAAAAGTGGGCAATGCTACGACAAAAGTGGTGAAGAGATAATGGTTGATGCGTAGGGGCGTGATTTATCACGCCCCTACGCATCATTTTTTTCATATAAAACCTGACAGAGTTTCAGTGAGGCAACGGCGAACATCGTTATAATTAATTGCCGTTGGCTTTAACTAACAGACAAAAGATGGAAAACAAAGATTTTAGCCCCAAATTATATATTATTAAAACAGCAAGATGACACACACACATTTGTTCATTATTATTTTTGCGCTTGCGCTGATGGGATGCAATCCCAAAGGTGCGCAGCGCACAGCAAGCAGCGTTCCTGATAAAGTGATGGCAAAGCCGCTGCAAATACTTGTACTCACCGAGCGCGGCGGACAGCATGGCGGTTTTACCGACGCTGCCTTTAAGTGGCTTGATGCATTTGTAGAGAATCACAAATTGAAGTACACCGAAATCAACAGCACAGACACAATTAACGAGGCGTTTCTATCCGATTACAGTCTGATTATCCAGCTCGACTTTCCACCCTACACGTGGACAGACGATGCTCAGCAGGCTTTTATTCAGTATATCGAAGAGGGACGTGGCGGATGGGTTGGCTTGCACCATGCAACACTGCTCGGCGAGTTCGACAATTACCCTATGTGGCAGTGGTTCTCCAATTTCATGGGTGGCATCCGTTTTCAAAACTATGTGGCAGCGCTTGCATCAGCCACAGTTAATGTAGAAGACAAGGAGCATCCGGTTATGAAAGGAGTGAATCCTTCGTTTGTAGTTCCCGACGACGAGTGGTACACTTTCGACCATAATCCACGCGCTAACGCCAACATTCATGTATTAGCAAGTGTTGACGAAACTACCTACACGCCCGACTCGGATATTAAGATGGGCGACCACCCTGCCGTGTGGGTAAACACCGGCATGAAAGCCCGCAATGTATATTTCCTGCCCGGACATGCCGCTACGCTGTTCGACACACCCGATTTTGTAACCATGTTTTCAAACGCTATCTTATGGGCAATAGAAAAATAACATCTCCCCCCCAATTCGCTCTTCACAAGAGAAAGGGTTGGGTGAAAGGTGTATATCCAACATAAAACCAATATTTATGAATACTAAAAAACTTATTGCAGCCATGTTACTGCTATGCGTATCGTGTCCGCTCCTGAAATCGCAGAACGAATATCCGGCAAACTACGCAAGCGCTCCACGTTTCAAGGCGCTGGTGTACTACTCGACCAGCGTAGAAGAGGCGCACGTAACCTTTGCCGAGCAGGGCGTTGAGTTTTTCAAACGCCTGAATTACGGCGATGGATATGTGCTGGACGTTACTACCGATTTTTCGGAGTATCCTTACGAAAAGCTCAAGGAATACGATGTAGTTGTAATGCTCAACAATATGCCGTCGGCGCCCGAAGAACGGGAGGTATTCCGCAAGTACATGGAAAACGGAGGCGGCTGGGTTGGATTCCATGCCGCTGCCTATAACGACCGTAATACCAACTGGACATGGTTGTTCCAATTTTTGGGAGGAGGCGTTTTCTACTGTAACAACTGGCCTCCCCAGCCTGTGAAGTTAGTGGTGGATAACAATGCGCACGCAGTTACCCGAAATCTGCCATCATCGTTTATTGCGCCCGAAAGCGAATGGTATATGTGGAGTCCAAGTCCGCGCTGTAACAGTGATGTAGAAGTGCTGCTCACCCTTTCGCCCGACAATTATCCATTGGGTATAAAAGATGTGGTTAATTTCGGCGACTTCCCTGTGGTGTGGACAAACAAAAAGTACCGTATGATTTACCTCAATATGGGGCATGGCGACGACGAGTTTACCAACTCCACGCAAAAACTGCTGTTTGTAAACGCTTTTCGCTGGGTGGTGAGCAATAGTTTGAAGGGGAATCCGTTTGAGAAAAAGTGAAATTACACAGTATAAGTAAGTATGAATCAAAAATTAATTTACACTAAAAGTAAACCACAAGGAGCACGAAGTTGTTCACAAAGGACACTATGCTTTTGTGAACCTTGTGTGTTCTTTGTGAACTTTGTGGTAAAAGATAGTATCAATTAATTTATGCTGGGTACTTACTCATAATTAATTCACATTATGCCGTTCGTCATTGGTAGGGCTTACCCGAAGCAATCCATTGTTTGCGTTGCTTTCTGGATTACTTCGCCTGCGGCTCGCAATAACGAAAATAGGTACAATTAATTTTGAGTACTTACTTATTTATTAATAACTCATGTTACGCAAGGCATACACATAGTTGCCCTGCCCCCCAAAGGGCATCATATACATAGTAACACTAAAACAAGTAATTTTAAGTAATTAATTAATGAAACACAAAGTAAATTTTATCAGAACATTGTTCTTTGCCTTCGTACTGGTGTTTTTGGCTTGCGATGCTACAAAACCATCGACGGCTAAAGACCCCGAAACCGAAGCAAAGATAGACAACCTGCTTATGCAGATGACATTGGAAGAAAAAATCGGTCAGATGAACCAACTCTCGTTTTGGGGCATAAACGACGATGTAAAAGAAGCCGTACGCAGCGGTTCTATCGGTTCACTGCTCAACATCATCGACCCCAAACAGGGCAACACGCTCCAAAAAATTGCAATGGAAGAGAGCCGTCTTGGTATTCCGCTGATTTACGGGCGGGACGTTATTCACGGCTTCAAGACCATGTTCCCCATTCCGTTGGGACAGGCAGCTACATTCAACCCCGAAACTATTCGCGAGGGAGCAGCCGTTGCTGCCGCCGAAGCGCGGTCGGCGGGGATTCACTGGACGTTTGCCCCAATGCTCGATATTTCGCGCGATGGACGCTGGGGGCGCATCGCGGAAAGCATGGGCGAAGACCCCTACCTTACCGGTGTGATGGGCGCAGCGATGGTACGCGGTTTTCAGGGCGAAAACCTCGCCAACTCCACCTCAATCGCAGCCTGCGTTAAGCACTTTTTTGGCTACGGGGCAGCTGAAGCGGGCAAGGATTACAACTCCACAAACATCCCGCCTGCGCTCATGCGCAATGTTTACCTGCAAGGCTACAAAGCAGCCATCGAAGCTGGTGCGGCTACCGTAATGACGGCGTTCAACGACAACGACGGCGTTCCCGCATCGGGCAACCGCTTTCTGCTGTGCAACATCCTGCGCGACGAATGGAAGTTCGACGGCTTTGTGGTGTCCGACTGGGCGTCGATTCCCGAAATGATTAATCACGGCTTTGCCGCCAATGCCAAAGAAGCCGCTCTGCGTGCCGCCAATGCCGGCGTCGATATGGATATGATGGGAATGGCGTATCCACAGCAACTTGCCAAATTGGTAAAAGAGGGCAAAGTGAGCCAAACTGTTATCGATGACGCTGTTCGCAACATCCTCCGCATCAAATTCCGTATGGGATTGTTCGACAATCCTTACACCGATACTTCCGCGCCATCAGTTTTCTACGCCGAAAGCCATTTGGCGACAGCCAAAAAAACTGCTGAAGAATCGGTTGTACTGCTCAAGAACGCCAACCAGACGTTGCCTTTTACCGATAAGGTAAAAACGCTTGCGCTAATAGGGCCGCTTGCTGATGCGCCGCACGACCAGATGGGTACGTGGACATTCGATGGCGACAAAAACAAAACCATCACGCCGCTCGCCGCATTGCAAACGGCGTATGGTAACAACGTAAAGGTTTTGTACGAAAAAGGGCTTGCTTACAGCCGCGACCTTAGCACTGCCGCTTTCGCGAAAGCGTTACAAACTGCCCACCAAGCCGACGTGGTGGTAGCCGTTGTTGGCGAAGAAGCAATTATGTCGGGCGAAGCACACAGTTTGGCTGACATCAGCCTCAAAGGCGCTCAAAAGGCGTTGATTCAAGAGTTGAAAAAGGCTGGCAAACCGTTAGTTATGGTTGTGATGGCTGGTCGTCCACTTACCATTGGCGACGAACTCGAAGCTGCCGATGCCGTTCTATACGCCTTCCATCCGGGCACAATGGGCGGACCGGCGATTGCCGACCTGCTGTTTGGCAAAGCCGTTCCGTCGGGCAAACTGCCTGTAACGTTCCCAAAAGAGGTGGGACAAATTCCGGTGTATTACAATCACAACAGCAGCGGACGACCGGCAAACAAAACCGAAACCCTGCTGTACGACATTCCGCTCGAAGCCTCGCAAACTTCGCTCGGAAACACAGGCTATCACTTGGACGCAGGCTTCGACCCTCTGTTTCCGTTTGGTTTTGGCTTAAGTTATACAACGTTTGAATACAGCAACATCCGCCTGAGCGATACAAAAATCAAAACGTTTGGCAGCATAGACGTTACCGCACAGCTTAAAAACACCGGCAACTACGATGCAACCGAAGTGGTGCAACTTTATGTGCGCGACATTACAGGCTCTATTGCCCGTCCTGTTCGCGAACTGAAATCATTTAAGCGTGTAGTCCTCAAAGCAGGCGAATCGCAGGACGTAACCTTCACTCTTGCCTCCGACGATCTTGCCTTTTGGGGCATCGACCTCAAGCGCATTGTTGAGCCGGGCGCTTTCAAACTCTGGGTTGGCGGCAACAGCGACGCAACACTCGAAGCGGACTTTGAAATTGTAGAATAAACAGAACGAAGCCTTATTCTTCAACAGAAGCCTCTATCCTTTCCCTTCTCTTGTGGGGGAGGGCTGTTAAGTTCTCTTGAGTTTTAGCCCCAAGGGCTGTATCTTCATAACCGTTGGTGAGCTGGTCGCTGAGCGTGTCGAAGTGAAGCGTTGCCGACGGTATGAAGAGGCGCCCCACCAAAATATTAACGACATGTTGAAACCGAATATTCGGTTGCCAAAATCGAAACTTTCGAGAACAGAGCCTGATAAGTTGAAAGTAACCATTAACGGAGTTGGCAATATGGCGTGGTTTTAGGAAAAGACAGAAGGATTTGCCTGATCAGTACTGTGTGTGTTCAAAAAAACATTGTGTAGTATCATTTTATTAAATAACTTTGCACCTGAATTGACATCATTGTACGTTTCGCAACTGTTTTATATTGAAAAATAACCTATGAAATATCTTCTTTTGAAAAACGGATATGTTGTACAAAATCAAGAACTCCTGCAAAAAGATGTTCTGATAGGCAACAATCGCATCATTGAAATAGGTACTAAAGTGCGAGTGCCGCTGCCCGACTCGCAAGTGATTGATGTAACCGACAGGTATCTGCTACCGGGACTGATTCATTACGATTCGCCATTTTTAAAAGGCGACCCGAACGAGTCGTCGAGTTCGGCAATTTATATTGCCCTTTCGCACGGAGCCACTTTTTTATTAGACACTGTAAAGCTGAAAAAGGAGATTGATTACCGAAGCGTTATCAGTTATGCTCGCGACGGCAACAAGCCTATTATTACCGACTACGGGTTTCATTTGAGGGCTTTTACCGAAAAACGCGCCTCTATAAATGATTTAATCAATATCTTTATACTCGAAGGTATAACTTCTTATGTAATAAAATGGAAAGACATTGAAAAACTTGATGACGACAATCTCGACGAACTGTTTGCGGCAGCTGCAAAATACAGATTACTTATTATTTGCGAATCGCCCAGCGCAAGCAGCGATGATATGGAAACTGCGGCACAGCTGAATAAAAGCGATTGGGAGAAATACAGAAAAATACTGTCAATCATCCATGAGTATAAATGTACTTTTTTGTTTCTTAACATAACATTGAAAGAGGAATTGAACTTTTTGCTATCCAATTCCGAGTTGAATAAATTTATTTACGCTTCGGTACATTTAAATTGCAAAGAAAAAAACAGCGCCAAGTTTGGGTTTAATGATTTGAATGAATTATGGCAAAATCGCAACATCCTGTTAGCGCCTCCCTACCTGAAGATACCCAACTCGAAAAGCAACCATTTTATCGAAAACTCCAAATCGTCAAGTTTTCTGTCGAACATATTGTGCAATAACGGCGAGTTAAGTCAGGAAGCGATTGTGAAAGTGTGCGAAATGTACGCTGCGCGTCCGGCACAATTGCTTGGAATTTATCCCCAAAAAGGAATTTTGGAGCGGGGCGCCGATGCTGATATTATTGTTTGGGACCCGTCGGAATCAAATATCCTGAAGCTGCGAGGAACCAATACTTCGCTGTTGCGAAAAGATATTAATGCCGTTATTATTAACGGAAAAATGATAAACGACGAAGTGTACGAAATTCCCAGTCATTTGCAGGGGCGCTATATTTATCGAAACATTATTTTGCCCGTAAACAGTGCATCACAAACCGGCGAGTAGATTTATGGGAACCTCTAAAAACTCCAATTTCTTCGTTATGCTTCGGACGATAAAATGCTCATTTACGTTCATGTAAACTGCGCTTTTATCGCCTCGCAAGCCTCGAACTTTGAGTTTTT
>JAITVO010000194.1 GCA_031285765.1 Cytophagaceae bacterium
AAATATTAACAGCAGGATACAACGATTCATTATGATCAATCAGGGGACAAGAGACAGGGAATTCTTCTACTTTCGTTTGGCTAATTATTTTTCTTAGCACCTCAAAATAAGATTTAGCCCAAAGATAAGATATTTAGGCGAAATATTGAGTAATCATATTAAATATATTTCTACAACATGTGAAATGGGGTATTTGTAAAAAAACTGGACTATTTTACACTGATACCAATGTAAAAATTCGTGCTTGCGTAATATGGATTATATAATTGCTATTAGGGAACCTCTAAAAACTCCAATTTCTTCGTTATGCTTCGGACGATAAAATGCTCATTTACGTTCATGTAAACTGCGCTTTTACCGCCTCGCAAGCCTCGAACTTTGAGTTTTTAGAGGTTCCCTTAATGAAATTTGCAAATGGTTATATCAATAAAAATAGCTTTTCAATATAATAATTATCGCAGTTTATTCGTTACTTGTTTGTAAAAAAAATATATCTTTGCAGCCTTTTGTAAAATTAAAATTGACAGATAATAGATATGAAAATCAGATTTTTGCTTTTAATGATGACGGGGATACTTGTTTTTTCGTGCCAGTCGGTGCCAAAAAATATAGGGTACTTTCAGGATTTTGAAACGTATTCTCAAAATGATTCGTCGTTTTATTCGGCTTACGAACCCACAATAAGAACCAACGATGAGTTGATGATAACTGTTTCGGCACCTGTTTTTGATCAGACACAGGTGGCACAGTTCAATCTTCCGATGAATACATATCTTGGAAACGAAGGTTCGGTACAGTCGATGAGCATGCAAACCTATAGGGTGGATAAAAACGGATGTATAAACTTCCCCGTTATCGGGCAAATTAAAGTTGAAGGACTTACCCGCTCGGAAACAGTAACTCTTTTATCCGAAAAAATATCGCCCTATCTTCCCGAACCCATTATTAATTTGCAGATAGCATCGTTTAGAGTAACTGTTTTGGGCGAAGTGAACCGTCCGGGAAATATTAATGTAACCAACGAAAGAATTACCGTACTTGATGCGCTTGGCATTGCGGGCGACCTTACCATTTACGGAAACAGAGAAAATGTAAAATTAATACGCGACAACAATGGTAAAAAAGAATTTTATACCTACGATTTAACCCGTTCCGATTTGTTTTTATCGCCTTACTATTATCTCCAGCAAAACGATGTCATTTATATCGAACCCAATGATACCCGCAAAAAGGCAAGCAAATTCGGCTCGGCAGAGAATTTTACCCTCTCCATTATGTCTTTAGGATTTACTGCCATATCGGTGCTTGTTACAGTTATAAGTTTAATTGCCAAATAATTTGAAATGGACATGGAGAATAATCAAGATAAAAAAAGCGATCAGGAAAAATTAATTGATATAATACGGTTTCTTTTGAAAAACTGGTATTATTTCGCTATTATTTATGTTATATGTGGCTTTTTAGGAATACTGTATTTAATAAATGCCACTCAAATCTGGAATATTAATGCTATGGTTACGCTCAGGCAGGATGCATCGCTACTGGGAGGAAGTCTGGCGCGGGCGTCGTCGCTAATGAGCAGTTTCGGGCTGGGTTCTGCCGGACAGGAAACCGTTGAAGATGAAACTGCCAAATTGAGTTCGCACGGTAATTTACGAAGAGTTGTAAAAAAGTACGAGTTGAATAAACTTTATCACGAAACAAAATTTTGGGGGTTTATAAAAACTGATTTGTTCGATACGCCTCCTCTTATTCTTATTACCGACCCTGCTACTGCCGATACGTTAAGTTTCAACATTAAGTTTGCGATAAAAATGGAAGCAGGGAAAGCAACAGTTACAATGGTTGCGGACAAACGGAAAGTTGGCGTGTTTGATGTTGCATCCTTCCCCGCAACCATTGAAACTGCATGGGGAAAATATACTTTTGAGAAATCACCCTTTTTTGAAGAGTATGCCGGCGATATTTCGCTTTCGATACTGTACACAAGTTACGATTATATGGCGCAGGAGTATCAGAAAACAGTAAATATTGATTTTCACAACCGAACTTCGCAGTTGATAAGCCTGAATTTTGAATGTGCACGACCTTATTTTGCAAAAAAAATAATATCGGAAACAATTGACAGTTATAATAATGAATATGTTGAAGACAAAGGGCTTTCGACCGACAAGACGCTTCAATACATCGACACCCAGCTTGCTGCACGAAAAGAATTGCTGACCGGAGCCGACACTCAAATACAGTCTTTTAAAAACAGCCATAACCTTACCAAAATCGAAGCCGACGTACAATACTATCTAACACTGTCGGGCGAGTTGCAGTCGCAGCTGCTGAAAGCCGAAACGCAGTTAAGTATTGCCAATATTATCAGCGAATTTATTAAGGACGAGAAAAATAAATATGTGCTGATTCCTTTTGACCTCACAATGGCTGACGTAAATATGGTTGCTGCCATTACTGAATATAACAAACAGTTGATTCGGCGCAACGATGCACTTAAAGGAGGCAATAATCAGAGTGTTTTTATCCAGTCGCTAAATAATCTGCTTGATTTGCAGCGTGAAAATCTTGCAAAATCATTAAACAACATTCGCGAAGGATTGCAAATTACGCTGAACAATATTCGGAAAAAAGAGGGTGAGTTTAACTCCAAACTGCACACAATACCTGCCGTTGAAAAGGAATATATTGCCCTTGCACGCGAACAGGAATACCATCAGGCTGTTTATATGGTTCTACTGGAGATGCGCGAGCAGTCAGTCATTAGAAATATCAGTATTTTACCGAAACTTAAAATCATCAATGCGCCCTATAAAATAAATAAAAGAGTGGCGCCCCGAACGCTTTATACGGGAATTACCGTAATTTTTGCCGGTTTTATACTGTCGCTTATGGTGATATTTGCGAAACCTGCACTGAAATTTTTACGTGAGAATTTAAAATCGCCAAAAGAAGTTGATGTAGAATTGTGAAAGCCCTGTTTAATAAAATAAAAAGCCGGTTGCTTGGCGGACAGGAACGGACGCAAATACTGAAAAAAAACATTGTTGTTTCTTTGCCTTTAAAATTTGCGAGCGTACTGATAAGCCTTGTACTGGTGCCTTTAACCATCAATTATGTGGACAGCGAATCGTATGGAGTATGGCTCACACTAAGTTCAATAACAGGATGGTTTGCCTTTTTTAATATAGGGCTCACTAACGGCTTGCGAAACAGGTTTACCGAAGCCGTTACCCAAAACAACACCCTGCTGGCGCGAAAATATGTAAGTACAACCTATACTGTATTAACGCTGATATTTGCAGTTGTATGGATTGTTGTTATTGTTGCCAACAACTTTGTAAACTGGGCGCAACTGCTTAATATCGACGCACAACTTTCGTCATCCGTATCAAAAGTATTCGTAATTGTATTCACCTATTTCTGTTTACAGTTTATTTTCCGAATCATCATTACCATCCTCACAGCCGACCACAAACCTGCAATGGCGTCGTCAATTGATGTGCTTGGTCAGTTGATTTCGCTGGGCGTAATTTTTATTCTTACCCGAACCACCGAAGGCTCGCTTGTTTATTTAAGTCTTGGATTGTGTGCTGCACCCCTTGCTGTCCTTGCTCTGTCGAACGTTGTTCTGTTTTCGGCAAAATACCGTCCTTATCGCCCCTCGTTGCGGCTGTTTGATATAAAGTGCTGCAAGTCAATACTCAATTTGGGAATGTTATTTTTTGTTATTCAGATAGCAGGAGTGATTCAGTATCAAATGGCAAACTTTTTTATTGGGCGATACATCGGCATGGAAGATGTAACAGCATACAACATTGCTTACAAATATTTCAATGTACTCTACATGGTATTTTCCATTATGCTGATGCCATTTTGGTCGGCAGTTACCAATGCCTACGCTTTGGGCGACACGCAGTGGATTGTGCGTTCAGTGCGAAAATATCTGAAAATGCTTGTTCTCTTTTTGCTGGCAGGCACAGTAATGCTGCTGCTGTCGCCGCAGGTTTACCGTATCTGGATTGGCGAAAATGTGATACACGTTCCGTTTTCGTATTCACTGTGGTGCCTGCTCTATTTCGCTGTTATGATGTTTGGAGCCGTATTTGTCAATGTGTTAAACGGCATTGGTGCACTCAAAATACAGTATTACAGCTGTTTTATATCGCCCGTTCTGTTTTTAACGATATGTTTGGGGCTTATTCATTACAATGTTGGCGTTATTTCCATATTTATTGCATCCATTGCATCCAATTTTAACGGATTTTTGCTTGCTCCCATACAGTACCGTAAAATATTTATTGAAGGAAAGAGAGGAATATGGAGAGCATAGCCACAACACAAAACGAAACGCTGAATAAATACCGGAACAGGTTTTTGATTGGAATACTGATATACAATATTACAACATGTTTGCTTGGCGAGTTAATTCCGGGTGTTGTATGGAATCTTATTCAGCTGGTCGGTTTGGCAATGTTTGGTTATTACTGGCTGAAACTGGCATCGTTTAAAAACATAACGAGCAAATACTTACTTATATCCATATCCCTGCTGCTGATTTGGGAAATATATATTGTGTATCACGGCTTTATTTTTCAGTACAACTATCTTAAAGACCATCTTTTCTCGCAACTTCGCACCACATCGTATCTTCTTCCGCTTGCGGTTTTTATTGCAGTGGACAGCGAATATTTTGCCCGGCGGTTATTTCAATTAATTCACAGGTTAGGCATTGTGTTTCTTGTGTTTTTACCGTTTTGTCTGCCCCTGATATTTTCAACACAATCGTTTGCTTTTGCCGAACAGTATATCTGGACGTTTTCACTCTCAAGCGGTTTTATTCTGCTCACGCTTGGCTATCATACGCAAAAAAAAGTGATGGCAATTATTGTTACCGTTGTTGGTTTTTTAATTATAACCATTGTGGCACGCCGTAATATTATGTTCAGCTATCTGTTTTTTTTCCTTTTTTCCTTTCTGTTTGTACAGTTAATTAACAAAAAAAATACGCTGGTCAAAAGAATTGTTCTTATTTCGGGTTTTATACTCTGTCTGGCAGCAGTTTTTCTTTTTTATCAATCAGAAAAAGACGGGATGTTCAGAAAATTTACCCAAAGAGCAACCGAAGACAGCCGCCAAACGGTTTTTCTCTATTATTTTCTGGATATGACCACCCGTGACTTTATCATTGGCAAAGGAATCAACGGAACATACTATGCTCCCAACGTGGACAGATCATTATTCTTGAGTACGGGCGTCGAACCCGAACACCGAAATCTCGACAATCGTATTCACATCGAAAACGGTTTTCTGCAGTTGATACTCAACGGCGGAATTGTATATCTGGCACTTTATCTGCTGGTGTTGTTACCCGCTGTTTTTAAAGGTCTCTTTTTTTCCCGCAACATGTTTTCAAAAGCCTGTGCAATATTTGTTTTCTGTTTTATTCTGGATATGATACCGTTTGGGTTGCCAACTTTCACATTCCGCCATTTTCTTGTATGGTTTGCGGTAGCATTCTGCTATTCAAAAAAGATAACCCAAATGTCGGAAGATGAAATGCAAAAGTTTTTGGTGCCTGACCGAAATACAGAAACGCATTGCAGCGCATCCTTACAGTTGCCTGCAAAGTGCATTATGTCGGGCGATATTCATTAACCATCCAAAATAATAGAATAACGATGAAAGTTTTATTGCTTACCGACCAGAACATTGAATCTGACCGAACATTTGTTATAGGAGGCTGGATACAGTCGTTTATCAATGCTCTTAAAGACTCGCGCACACTGCAACCGGGCGTGGTGGGAACAGCCCAAAACCGTTCATCGAAAAAAACGGTTGACCATGTAACCTTTTACATGGTTGGCGACCACGCAGGTAATCCCGTAAAGCGAATCATTGACCGGTGGAGGTGCAAAATTGAAGACAGAAGAGTGATTGCCGGATATGTTGATGCCATGCACGACTTTCAGCCCGATATTATACACATATTTGGGGTCGAAAGTTTTGTATGCCGTGTTATCCCTTTTGCGCAATGTAAAGTTGTGGTTCATTTGCAGGGAATACTGAATCCGTGCCTAAACGCATGGTTTCCACCTGCCGTATCAAAAAAACTGTCTGTGCTGAAATCGTTCCGTCTGTTCGATTCTGTACGGGGCATCACTCTGGGCAGAGCTTACCGGCGGTTTGCAAAAATAGCAGCACGCGAGCAGGAATATTTTAAAAACATTCGCTTTGCAATGGGGCGTACCCACTGGGATAAAACAATCACCCTCAATTTTATGAACGGTGTGCACTATTTTCATGTCGAAGAGCTGCTCCGCTCCGAGTTTTTTGCAGCGCAGCAGTGGCAGTTGCTTAAAAATGACAGCACATTCCGCATCCTTTCCATACTGTCGCCCAATTTGTACAAGGGTTTCGACACGGTGCTGAAAACGGCTGCACTTCTTGTAAGGTTAAATATAAAATTTGACTGGCATATTTGCGGAGCAGCGGCGTCTGACAAAGCTGTAAAAACCATTGAACGGACTGTAAAGTCACGGTTCAAAGAGAGTTCGGTATATTTTCACGGAAAAAAAAACGCCACTGAAGTAGTTGAAATGATGCACCAGAGCAACTTGTATGTTCACCCGTCGTACATCGAAAACAGCGCCAACAGTGTATGTGAAGCCCAGCTGTTGGGAATGCCCGTTGTAGCTACCAACGTTGGCGGAACGGCTTCCATTATCGAAAACGGCAAAACAGGAATACTGGTTCCCGCCAACGACCCGTATTATCTTGCAGGGGTTATTAACAGCCTGATGCAAAATCCCGAAACAGCAGCCGCGCTTGGCGCAAAAGCACGAGTGGCAGCATTGCGGCGACACGACAGAAATACAGTTATACAAAACGTAGAGGCTGTTTACAGTGAAATTTATTCGTCCAAAGTTCAGGATTGACAGTTGCAGCCATGAATATGTCCTTTTTATATCTGAACATACATACCTTTTCGAGCAGAAAAGAGCGTTTGCAGCAACTGTTCAGCCTTTATTGTCGGCAGGAGAACAACTATCTCCGTGTGTTCAGTTTTCAAACCGGTTCTGTTTGGGCATAAAAAAATATCTATTGCATAAATAACTGTTTTTATAATCTTTACAGCCTGTGAAAAACATTAAGCAAAAACTTGCAGCCGACCCCAGCGGCTATGTATGGAACTTTTTGCGGTGGAGACGCATCATCCTGAACCAAAAGGTCAGTTCCCTGCGCATGAGAGCGTTGCTCGCGCTCAAGGGAATCCCTGTCGGAAAAAAGAGCTGCTTCTACGGAAATGCATATTTTGTCCGCTGCCCCCAATCAGCCATCATCGTAGGCAACGGCTGCACTTTCGATTCCTCAAAATTCAAAAACCTGATAGGTGTAAACCGTAGTTGCACCGTATCAACCCTTAATTCGGGCGCCGAATTACGCATAGGAAACGCAACAGGCTTTTCGGGCGTAAAAATAGGATGTGCTCAAAAAATAACCATCGGCAACAACTGTCTGTTTGGGGCAAACGTGCTTGTTACCGACTCCGACTGGCATGCAATTGACCCACTCCACCGCTCCAACCCCGATTTTATATCCACCGCTCCGGTCGAAATTGGCAACAATGTGTTTATCGGCGTCAATTCGGTTATCCTGAAAGGTTCGCACATAGGCAACAACTCTGTGATAGGTGCCGGTAGCGTAGTTTCAGGCACAATTCCGGCAAATGTAATAGCTGCCGGAAATCCGTGCCGCGTGATTCGCGAACTGAAAACTGGAAACTGAAAACTGGAAATCGGGAACAACTCCGGAAGCGCCATTTTTTTATATCGCTTTAACCAACTATTCACGCTTACGTGGCGCATGCCAGTTATAGCTCCTGTCTTTTTCGAGGTGCGTCCTGCTGATTTTAGCAATACACTTTGGCAGCGCATACGAAAACTGTGGTTCTTGCCTTCTTTTAGTCCTGTTTATAACTCATTACGCTGCGTTGTCGTTAGGACAGGGGTATTTACTCGTCCCATAATGGGTAGCAAAGATAATATTTAAACTAATTTATAATCAGTACTTATGCACTATTTGTGGTGCGATTACTCTATCAAGCGATACATTGGCTAATGCTGAGTTCAGTTTCCTAACTGAATGCGTAACATCTGTAAATATCATGAATTAATTATACTTGCCTGCTTAACAAATTGATTGTTGATTAAACCTTATTTTTTCTCATTCTATTTCTTTTCAAATAAGTTAGAAAATCTCCCCCCGCATAGTGGTATTACATTTCTCAAACGTCATCGTAATAAAAAAACAGAATAAAATCTTTACTTTTGCGCTTTATTTGAATAAGTAATAAAATGTCGGAAAGTATTGATATTAATGAGCTGAAGGCAGGAAAGCACGAAACGTATGAGCGGATGTTTGCCGGGTTTTACGTTTCGCTTTGCAGTTATGCCTGTTCGATACTGAAAGATTCGGAGGAGGCGGAGGACGTGGTGCAGAAAACTTTCTGCCTGCTGTGGGACAGGCGAAATGACATCGAAATACGGACGTCGGTAAAGTCGTATCTGTATCGCATTGTGCACAACGAATGTATGAACCGGATGCGCCGCATAAAGATACGCAGCCAGCACGACCGCATTTATGCCGATAGTAAAGATGAACAGACAAACTCAACCGAAGAAAACTATTTGGGCTTGGAGCTCGATGCGGTGATACGCAAAGCTATCGACACACTGCCGCCCCGATGCCGCGAAGTATTTGTGAAAAGCCGTATGGAACAGCTTTCGTACTCCGAAATTGCGGAAGCGATGAATATATCGGCAAATACGGTCGAAAACCAGATGGCAAAAGCGTTGCGAACACTGCGCGAAATTTTGAAAGAGTATATGACCGTTGTGTGGCTGCTGTTTTTTCTGCACGAATTAAACCGATAAAATGATGAAGCTATGAAACCCGAAATCGACATATTGCTTGCACGATACTTTGGCGGCGAAGCTACTGCCGCCGACATGGTTGCGCTCGACAACTGGCTTGCCGCCTCTGCCGAAAACGAAATCTGTTTCGAAAAAATGACCGAAATATTCCAGCATTCGGCGCCTCAAACATCTGTAAAAATAAATGAAAACAAGGCATTTCGGCAGTTTAGCGCCTACATCCGTCAAGCGGAAACAAAAACGACAGCTAAAAAAGGTGTAATCCGCACCCTGATAGCGGTTGCCGTCGCTGCTGCCTGCATTGCCGCTGTAGTGGGATGGTTTTTTACCGACGCTTTTCGTCCAACACGCGAAACTGTGATTGCAACAGCCGGTGTTATAAACAATACCCCCGTAAAAATGGCGAAAGGCATTGCAGTAATGCCCGATACATTAACCACCATCCGCTACATTGCCAAAGACGACCGGCTCAACGTGGCGCTGGAGGGTAAAGCACGGTTCGATGTGCAGGAGGCTGACAAAAAACTCACTGTATCGGCAAAGATGGTGCTGGTCGAAGACATCGGAACCGTATTTTCGGTAACCGCTTATCCTGCCGACAGTCGCATAACCGTTGAAGTAGAGAGCGGCGAGGTGCATCTTTACACTACCGACAATACCGAAGGCGTCTTTCTGACGGATGGAATGACAGGTATTTACCACATTTACGAAAAGCGCTTCGAAACAATTGTTGCAAGGCACGAAACCACTCCAATACCTGTAATATTCAACGGCGCAACGCTCTGTGCAGTTGCCGCATCGCTCTCGGCGCAGTACGGCGTTACGGTTACGGTGGACGAGGCGGTAGCAAAACGCCTTATCACCGTGTCGTTTGCCGGCGACGAAACAGTGGAAGAGATGATTGATATAATAGTAGAAACGCTTTCGCTGAAAAGTGGGGAGATGCAAATTAATGATTAAGAATTACGGGAAGTACAAACCTCCCCCTCTATCCACAGGGTATTCAATACGCTTTTGTTTCCCCTCCTTTTGGGGCGAGGTTTCGATTTGGAAAAACTGCTGAAAGTAGTTGTACAAAAGGAGAGTGTAGCAAAATAAAAGCAAACAGGGCATTGACAAATGTCATTAAAAGATAATCGTAATAACAATACCACATCATGAAATTAAAAATTTACACAGTAGCAATATTCGTAATTATTTGCCTTGTGGCGAATGCTGCCGATGGCGACAAAAACTCCGCCATTACTTTGCACTTGCGCCACGAGCCTTTGAGCAAGGCGTTTGATGCGCTGTCACAACAAACAGGCTACAGTTTCTCGTACTCGCCCGAAACTGTGGACGCCACCATTGCGGTAAGCATCAGCGCCAACGGCGAAAGCATCGAAAACGTGCTGGAGCAACTGCTGCCTGCCGATGTGAACTATAAATTCCGTCGAAAGCACATTATTTTGATCCGAAAACCGATTACGGTAACCGAAATATACACAAATAATGCTCCTGTGGTTATTGCAACCGAAAATTTACAAACTGAAAATAAGGTAATTGCACAATTTATCGAAAAAATTTCATCTCCGCATAGTGGTAACGAACTTATCATGCGTCATAGCAGTGAAAATTTAAATAAAATAACTGAGATGAAAATCGAATCGAATTATTCAGAGGCACAGGTTGCCGAAATGGAAGGCCGCACCAGCAATAACAACGCGGCGTCAGAAACCATTGCGGCAGCAGCCGAAACTGTGAAACACGCAGCTTCCGAAATAGGAGAAGGCGTAAACAAAGTGGTTAAAAAAACACGCACTATTTTTTCCTCCATTTGGGCAGGAGCAACGGCTTTAGCCATAAGCACAGGCGCTTTGGCACAAAACGCAGTGGATACAGTGCAGTCAAAACAGCCTTTTGTAACTTCGTCGGGCAAAACGCAGCCTTTTCAGCTCTCGTTTATGTATCCGATAGGCACAGGCGGCGTGGAGTCAGCCAAAAACACCTACAATGTGTCGGTGAACGTGCTTGGAGGCATCACAGGCAGCATTGAAGGCGTTGAAATGGGCAGTTTGTTCAACATTAATACCTTTGGCTCAAAGGGAGTGCAAATGGCCGGTTTGTTCAACGTTTCGGGCGTTCCGGGAGCAGAGGTAATGGAGAGCAGCAATGTACAGATGGCAGGTATTTTTAACACTACGCGCAAAGGAACTGCGATGTTGCAGATGTCGGGCATCTTTAACCTTGCCGACAGCGGAATGTTGCAAATGAGTGGCATTGCAAACGTTGCCAACAGCAGTAATCTGCAAATGGCGGGCATCGCAAATGCCGCCGCAAGCAGTAATATTCAGCTGGCGGGCACGGTAAATGCCTCTGTAGATGCTGATACACAGGTTAGCGGCGTGATAAATGTCGCAGGCAACGCCGATGTTCAGATTGCAGGTGTAGTAAATGTTGCCAAAAGCGCCGGCTTCCAGCTCGGTGTTTTAAATATTGCCGACAGCGCCGACTTCCAGCTTGGCTTGGTCAACATTTCGCGCAACGGTATGATGGAGGTGGAACTTGGCTACGACAGTTTTTTGGGTGTTAATGCCTCGTTCCGTTCGGGCAAAACGTGGTTGTACTCCATTATTACGATGGGAAAATCGTTGCAGCACGACTTTTATTCGAATGGATGCGGTCTTGGAACATCGTTCACAATCAAAAACCGCGTGGGACTTGGTGTAGAAGTAGTATCGCAAAACGTCAACCTGTTCAGTCGCCGCGAAACGTGGACGGTAGCATGGCTGCTTCAGGCAAAACCCTACGCATCGTTCAAGATGGGCAAATTCTCGGTGTTCGCAAGTCCAGTCTTTAATCTGTCTGCTTTCCGCGAAGGCGAAGACCGCTCCATACTTCCATCGAACCTCCATCGCCCGCGCGAAAACGGCTCTAACGAATGGATAGGATTTAACGCAGGTGTTAGGTATCGGATTTTTTAAATCAATTGAATTACGAGGTAGGGACGAAAAATTTTTCGCCCCTGCCACAACCAAAACAAAACAGAACAAAAAGCATTTATAACAATGAAAAAAGGATTTTTTTTAATGATAATAATCGCTGCGTGCCTGTTATCATCGTGTCATGGCGGTTTTTTTGAAGATGGAAACGGACATTTGGTAACTACCGAAAGAGATGTAGCCGCTTTCGACCGCCTAAAGATTAAAGGTTGCGCCGAAGTGCACTATCATTACAGCAAAGAGCAGCTGGTAGAAGTTACTGTCGATTCGAATCTTGATGATGCTACCGATATTTATGTAAAAAAAGGGGTGCTGATTGTGAGTGAAAGGCGCGGATGGCACGATTTTACCCGCTATGTGGTAGATGTATATACTCCCGATTTAGCAGGCGTCGAAATTGAAGGCTCTGGTGACTTTTTCACCGACGACGATATTGACACACATACGTTTACCGCCGACATCGAAGGTTCAGGTAAAATCACCGTCAGCGGAGTATGCGACAATCTGGAAGTCGAAATCAGCGGTTCGGGCGATTTCAATGGGCAGGGCATTACCATCAGCCACGCCGAAGTTGAAATCAATGGTTCGGGCAACGTTCGCCTCTGCGTAACCAGCTATCTGCACGTTGAAATTAACGGTTCAGGCGATGTTTATTATCGCGGCAACCCCCAATTAAGCACCGACGTTAATGGGTCAGGAGATATAAAGATGTGGTAGAATCTAATTGGAAATTGAAAGTTGAAAAACGGATAATTAATTTTCAACTTTCAACTAAAGGGAACCTCTAAAAACTCAAAGTCTGAAGCATAACGAAGAAATTGGAGTTTTTTAGAGGTTCCCATAAGTCAAAAGTCCTGCCTTTTCAGGCAGTTGTACCGGTACTTCGCTCTGCAGCAGGCAATGCTACGCTCGCCTGTGGT
>JAITVO010000181.1 GCA_031285765.1 Cytophagaceae bacterium
TATGACTACTTAATGTTATACCTAAATTGATTTTTATAGACAACCGCCGCTATTAATAGCCTTTCAAATAGCCCTTCTCCAAAATATCTTCTGTTGAACTTGTAACAGAACTCGTTCAAATAACTTTGCAGATATTCCTGTTTTATATCGTGGAATATATCCAGTAAAACGCGCTTGGCATTACTGATAGCGATATGTACCCAGGGCAATATCTTTCCAATTTCATTTTTAGGGATGATTTGCGGACGATGTTCTCTGACCAGTGTCTTAAAATTGGTATAGGAAGTAGAATTGTCCGTGTCAATAATCGATTGTTTATCAATATTATTTATTACTTTTTCATCAATAGTTTCCGACTTCAAATCATCAATAACAAACATCTTCAAATAGCCGACTTTGCGAGGTTTTCCGTATTTATCGGTTGTGCCGCTTTCAACCGGAACACTTTCCGCCATAACCAATACCTTACTTTTTTTCTGACTGCCACGACCGCGTTTCAAAGGTTTATCCTTTTCATCTGCAGGTATTTCTGTTGTGAAAAACCCTTCATCCAATTCAATAAAACCCTGTAAATCATATTCAGCATCGCGGTTATCCATTACTGCACGCAATTTATGCAACAACGCCCAAACAGGATTGTAGGTGCTGTGCCCGAGTTGGCGTTTGAGTTCCATTGCCGAAAAACTCTTTTTGGTGGAGGCAAGCAAATATATCGCTATAAACCAGTAACGGAAAGGGAGTTGGCTGCCGTGCATAACGGTATTGGACTTCAAACTCTGGCGATATTTACACTGTTTGCATTCGTAGCATTCTTTGTCCGCCTTCCAGTAATGTGCTCGACTGCCGCAATGCGGGCAAATAACGCCCTGTCGGTCTCGATATGCCTTCCATTTTGCTTTACAGATTGCCTCATTGGGAAATACGTCATTGAAATTCAATAAATTCATAGTAGAATAATTAAAATAAACGCCACAAAGATAAGATATTTAGGCGAAATATTGAGTAATCATAAATAGTATTCAAAAATGGTTTATAATCAATACTATACGTAATATTTTTAGCGGTTCGTCAGATAATACACTAAAAGCGTGCCAAGACGTTCTTAATGTAGAGGCACATACAAAATTCCCATATAAAGAACTCAACGACCGTTTGTATATGGAATCAAAACTTGGAGAAGCAGAAATTGAAAATTATTTATGGACGACTTATTCTACTCGTTATAGCTTTCTTTTACTGTCATTACTCTATCCTGACAGAGATTGGTTGGATAAAAAATATAATGAAGACCATATCTTCCCACAAGCAGAGTTTACAAAAGCCAAACTTCTAAAGCGGGGTTATTCTTCTGAAAAAATAGATGAATATCTAAAATACTTCAATACATTACTCAACTTGGAATTGTTAGAAGAAGGAGAAAATAAATCTAAAAATGCCACACCTTTTGAGAAATGGATTATATCAAGAGATGATAATTTCAAGAAACGTCATCTTATTCCAGAAATGGACAATTATGACTTTGATCACTTTGTAGAGTTTGTCGAGGCAAGAAAAAAAACTCTTAGTTGAGCAATTCAAGAAAATAAGTTTTGAATAACAGGTAAGAGAAATTGCCAACATCAACAATAATTTCCCCGAAAAAGAGAAGAAAAACGGCAAAAAAGAATAGAAAAAGGATATGCTATCCACAAGCAATGGAGCGGCGGCTGTCAAGGTTTTTTGAATAAAAAATACTACCTGAAGCGAAGCGGAAGTGTGCCGATTTTTTTTCAAAAACCCGCAGGGCTTGACCTTTACTGCCGGTAAGCGAAATTGCTAACTTTGCATATTTCCTTTTTATCGGGCAAAGAATATCCTCAAATACTCCCTGTGGGGAAATTGAGGATTTAGGGGAAATAGAGGAAACGTAAAATCAATTCCTACTTTGGCAATTTGGCATTTTAAGAACCTGCGTGGTAACGCAAATAAAATCAACGTTCAACTGTCTTTAGGGGTGGGTGGTCGGGGGCTGTGCGTGGGCGGAGCAAAACCCAACGCAGGTAAAACAGCCTTGAGCCGGAACGGAGCGGGTAAAAATTTGGCGAAGCGTAGCGGAGTAATTTTTTGCCTGCGTAGTGGAGAGGCGCGAGCCGTCTGCGAGTGGAGCGAGGGTGGCAGACGCAGGGAAGCCCGGAGTGTAGCGAAGCGGAACGAGGGCCGCGGCTGGCTACGTGGGACCCGCAGGGCTGGCGCGTTTTTTTGCGCGTAGTGGAGTTTTTTGCGGGGTTGGGCAAGGGTAGGAATGAGGGAACGAAAAGGAGCGTAGCGCAATGGAGTGAATGAATGACTGTGCTTGCTTGAGTAAACAACTCGTGGTGGTGTGATTGTAGCGTAGCGGAATGAACACGACCACAACCATTAAAAAGGGTTGGGAGCAAAAAAACGAAACGAAGCAATGCAAAAAACGTGACAGCCCGATTAGCCCGAGCGACCCGCAGGCGAGCAATAACACCAGCGGCGACTGCACCCCATATTATAATTTTGTGAGTTTTGCGAACACCTTATTGGGGTTTGGGGTGCAGGAGTAGCCGCTACTGACAACCGAAATGACCGTTTGCATATTAAACAAACTGGTAAATGGTTTCATGACTCACGCAAGATTTACCTTCATACTCGGCACGACCAACAATTTGTTACTGGCTGTAATCATCTTTTAATAGGCTAATTACCATACATTTAATTTCTTGAGTAAAGAGAATGTGTTTCAGTTTTTGACACAATATTTCTTTGTACGTGCGGTGCGCTAATTCCGGATTGTAAATTTCCGACCGTTTATCACAGTTTCTTTTTCAACTCTCTTCTTAACGCAGATTTATCCTTACCAATCTCTTGGCAATTTTTTCTATCAAGGAGAAAGTTTTTCTTTCTCTTTCTGTGAAAAATATAACTTTATTCCCTCTCGCCAAAAAGTTGCATTTGTGAGTTGTATTTTGGAATCTCTATTATCATCATCAAAAATATTTGCAAAATACTTCTTTTTGGGGTCGTGCCTTAAATCAGTTGATAAAATTATTTTTATAGGTTCCCGTTTTGTAATAATATCTTTCAATATACATTCCGATAAAAAAGCAGTTTTAGAAGTTCCCACAAACAGAGTTTCTAAATTACAACGTGTTATCGCGATGAAAGCGCATTTTTTTTGTACCTGTTTGCTTTTTTTCTGCACATAAATTACTTTTGCCTGCTGTTGAAATGTTTGATTCGCATTATACAAACCATTTCTACCTAAAAAATTCAATCGTGAAAGAAAAACGCATAGTAACAGCAATAACAATTTCTACGATACTTGTTTTTACAGGCGTCGTTGTAGGATGGCATCTGTACACGCCTCGCGACGGCTTTACTGTACAGGCACCCGGCGCCGATAACCGTCCGGCGGGGCAAACCCGCGCAGCAAACGATGTGCTTATAGGCGAGTTTTTTATGAAGTACGATGATGCGTCGTCGCAACTTACCGGCAAATGGTGCGGTTTTCGCGGAAAAGCATCAAACAATATTATCAAAACATCGGAAACAGTTAATATTTCAACCGAAGATTACACCGTTGCCTGGAGCGTCGAAACAGGCGAAGGACACGCTGCGCCTGTTATTTACAATGGCAGATTTTATTTTTTGGATTACGACGAAAAACTGAGTTCCGATGCGTTGCGCTGTTTCTCGCTCAAAACCGGAAAAGAGCTTTGGCGCCGGTGGTATCGCGTACCAATGAAGCGGAATCACGGATTTTCGCGCACTGTTCCGGCAATCGGCGATGGTTACATTATCACCATTGGCCCCGAAGGGCACGTAATGTGTTGCGACCCGCTATCGGGCGAACTGAAATGGTCGCTCAACATGCAAAAAGAGTTTAAAACCGAAGTCCCTTTCTGGTACACCGGTCAATGCCCGCACGTGGATAACAGCATGCTGATACTTGCGCCCGCCGGCGAAGATGTATTGCTTGCCGGACTGGATTGTCTTACCGGCGAAATTGCGTGGACAACTCCGAACACGCTCCAGTACAAAATGTCGCACTCATCGGTAATGCCAATGACGATGGGCGGCAAACGGATGTATGTATATATAGGTGTCGGCGGCATTTGCGGAGTTTCGGCAGAAGCCGGCGAACAGGGAACGTTGCTGTGGAATGCCGACAAATGGCAGCCGTCGGTAGTAGCCCCTTCGCCGGTGCAAATTTCAGCCGACAAAGTATTTCTGGTGGCCGGCTACGGTACCGGAGGCGCGTTATTGCAGGTAAACCGTGCCGGCAGTAAATGGACAGCCGCCATAACCGAGCAGCACAAACCCAACGAAGGTTTGTCGAGCGAACAGCAAACACCAATATTTTACAATAACATGCTGATAAGCGTAATGCCCAAAGATGGCGGAGGACATCGCGGTAAACTGGTTTGCTATTCGCCCTCCAACTTGCGCCAACCTGTGTGGACGTCGGCTGCCGACGAGCGTTTCGGGCTTGGACCATACCTGCTTATTAATAATAATCTTTTTGTGTTTAAAGACGATGGCGAGCTATACGTTTACCAAGTGCAGCAGCAAAGCATGAAGTTGCTGAAAAAACAGCGCATCATCGACGACGGCACCGATGCATGGGGTCCACTGGCTTACGCCGATGGTATGCTGATTGTGCGCGATGCACACCGAGTGAAGGGGGTAAGGATTGTTGATAATGCTGATGATGGCTCAAAATAAGTAATCTTCATTGCCACTTTTTTTAACTGTTTGTGGTCTGATATTTATCTATTATTATGATGTGTATCCGATACATCAAATGATTTTATTGGTACGTTACCGCTATCAGTTGCATAATTTGATTAAGTACCACGACTAACCGACAAAAACAATCACTTTTTCTCATAAAAGGAGGGTGAATCAAAAAAGAATCGTGGCTAAAGTTGTTATACCAAACCTATACCAATAATTGATGGTTCCCAAAATATTTTCAAAAAAGATTCTACATATAACGTAATCTTTTATTAGTTTTGCACCCGAAAAAATATAAATTTTTGAAGAATGAAACTTTATGCAATTCTACCAGCTTTTCTTTTTTCGTTTATGCTGACCGCCTGTTTGAACGGAAATGATAAAGATGAAACGGTTATGCCTAATGGTCAGGTTATTGGCACATTATTTACCGACGCTTCGAACAATATTTATGTTGTGAGTGATACCGTTACAGGTGGCGACGATGAAATTACCTTTTTTATTCGAAATTCAGGGAATTTGAATTTTAAAGACTCCACCCGTTTTTACATAGAATTTAACAATATTGCCGAAATAAATGATACATCATATTGGGTTGATTATGTCGATTATAAAGTTATTCCTGTTCGAAACATTGTGAATGTTGATACAAATACGCCCGATACACTTGCCAAAGATGATAACTTTTCGATAAAAAAGGCATCCATTTCGCATGACTGCCTTAACATTCAATACTATTTTCTGTACAATAAACTGGAAGAGCATTACTTTTATTTTACTAAAAATAAGTTGAATCAGCCTGCAAAGGATACTGTTGAAATAATATTTCACCATAAAAGTTTAGAAAAACCACCTTTTTACAATGAGGTAAAAACATTCGAACAGATAAAATATGTAATCAGCATCCCTATTGCCGAATTACAGACTATCTACCCTCTACAGGATTCTGTTTTTATCAGAATATTGCCACAGCATGATGAAATTACGTCAAAATCTATGACGGTTTTGTACAGCTACGGCAACGCTAAGAACATTGTTTCGGAATAACATTAACATACTCACATTTTTTAACAACCCTGTTATTTCTTACGCAGAAATAACAAGGTTGTTAAAAATATTGTGTATTATAATTATAGGCGGGAAACAAGTAATAAAATGATTGTTGAATAAACCTCATTTTCACCTCATTTTGTAAACTAAACAACCACAGTAGTCGATAAAATAACAAACAAACAACCTCATTACTTATAACTTGTATAATGTTGTTGTCGGAGAATTTGCTTTTCAGATTTCGAGTATTCTCAAGCGCCTTTTTAGCGGCGTCAAAGCCTGACAGTTCGGACATTCGTAATATTTTTGTCGTAATGCCTGTAAATTTGCATTGCGACAGCACGGTTTTCTATCGTGATACACGGTTTTTTGCACGGCTGTACAAAGGTGTCGGGCAGATGCCCGACAGAGCACGCCTCTCACCTGTAAAAAGACAGGTTTTACCTTTGCAGACAGATGTGCAGTATATGTAGTTTCCGCAGGCAACGCTTCGCTTCGACACGCTCAGCGAGCAGCTCGCCATCCGGTTAATCACAATTACGCCCTTGCCTGTGTAAAACAAAAACAAGGGGTCATGCCCCCTTGTCTGATTATCAATTGTCAACGACTTTGTTGCAACGAATAACATTTTGTATTTTAGATAATTACAGTCGCCAATTTTTGATCTGTTTTGATGTCCATGTTTTATAATCGCGTAAAAGCAAACTATTTAGGGTCTGCTGAAAAACTGGCAGTCCCTTGCCAACTCTAAATTTTGACTATATTTGTATTCAACTAAGTGCAAGGAAAAATGGCAAAATACTCCCAAACCCGTGCATCCAAGCAATCATACGTCAGCCCTTCGCAAGGAGTTCTTTCTTGTTTTGAGATGCCCTTTTCGGGTTCGTTGGCACCCGATAACCGCTGGGTCATCCTGGCAAAGAAGTTACCATGGGATATTCTGGTGAACAT
>JAITVO010000266.1 GCA_031285765.1 Cytophagaceae bacterium
TCTAAAAACTCCAATTTCTTCGTTATGCTTCGGACGATAAAATGCTCATTTACGTTCATGTAAACTGCGCTTTTATCGCCTCGCAAGCCTCGAACTTTGAGTTTTTTAGAGGTTCCCTTTATATTTTAGTTAAATATTATACTCAAACAAAAATGGTTTGCAAATAACAGAGGATTCCAGTTTTAACTGTTCAGTTTTATTTATTGACAAGGGGATTAATCCCCTTGTTGCTTTTATTTGCAAATCAATTCTGTTTGAGTATAATGTTTTGAGATTGTTATCGTATTTCGGTTATGCATCCTGAATTGAAAATCGGCGGAGCTAAAGTTGATTTTTTTTAAGACTGCTTAACGATATACTAATACAAACATCTCATACATAATATTTCGATACCCACCAGCGAGGCAGAGCAAAGGTTTTATACACTTTGCCGTCTACAGTTTTGATTTCCGCCTTTAAAAAATTGTATTTCTTCAGTTCGGGTATTCTGTTCTGAAACTTATCAATCTCAAAAGTTAATGTTTCGCCCGTGCCCGGCATCAGCGTTAATGGAAAAGTGCTGTTTCTGATGTTGAACTTTCGTTGACTTCCCCACAGCGTCTTAAAAATAACATTGGGCGATAAAAAAGTAATCGTTTTGCGCGAGCGGTTTTGAAGGTTTATCTGCATTAGCAAACTACCGGTTACCTGTTTCTTAAACAATGCAGCGCGAAACGATACAGATCCGGGCAACACTCGCCTGAAAATACCTTTTTTGTGAGCATAATAAATGCCGACAGCAGCAAGCAGCAGAAAAATTACAGGAAACTGATTCTGTTTTTGAATGCCGTGCGGCTCAACAGCAAAAGTATCGTCGTTGCCGTTATCACCCACGCTTCGTTCTTCACTTGCGCTGATACCGTTATCGGAATGTTTCGGACGAAAAACTTCCTTTATTCCCCATTCGGCAACAAGCATAACGGTAACGAGCAAAACAATGAGAAGCCTGTTTCGCTTCACAAAACCGATGATTTCCTTCAATGTGTTCATGAAAGAAGTTTTCGAACAATGGCAGAAATTTCTTTGCCGTCGGCTTTTCCCGCCAGTGCTTTTGTAGCTTCGCCCATTACTTTCCCCATCTCTTTCATCGAAGCAGCGCCGGTCTGTTCAATGATTTGGCGGACAGCTGCCTCAACCTCTTCGGCGCTCATTGGCGCGGGAAGAAATGCTGAAATAATGGCGGCTTCCTGCACTTCTTTATCGCAAAGGTCTTGCCGCCCCTGTGTTTTATATATTTCGGAAGCATCGTTGCGCTGTTTCACCATTTTTTGAAGAATTCGGATTTCATCCTCATCCGAAATAACACCGCCAGCATCCTTTGCAGTACGCGCTTCGAGCAACTCTTTTTTAATTGCTCGCAATGTTTCAAGCCTTATTTGTTCGCGGGCTTTCATCGCACTTTTTATTTCTTCGCTAATTGTTTCAATTAATGACATAATGCTTAAGTTTAATGTTCAAAGTATTGAACTGAAAATAGAAAATAAAGAGGTGCACCATCAATATTCAACTCTCAATTTTCAATTTTCAACTCAAAAAGTTTTTTCTAATTTTTTGTGCAATGGTTTCCATTTCGTTGGGTGGAAGTTTCAGTTTGGGACGCGAAAAGCTAAGGTCGGCTTCGCTTTGGATAGGCACAAGATGAATGTGTGCATGAGGCACTTCAAGACCAAGCACTGCAACGCCAATACGATTGCACGGAACCGTCTTTTCGATAGACTTTGCCACCTTGCGGGCGAAAAGCATCAGTTCGGCAAACGTGTCATCATTCAAATCGAAAATATAATCGACCTCCACTTTTGGAATCACAAGCGTATGCCCTTTGGCAACCGGATTAATATCGAGAAACGCATAGCATTTTTCGTTCTCGCCAATTTTATAGCTTGGAATTTCGCCATTTACAATCTTTGTGAATATTGTTGACATAATGGTATGATTAAGTTTGTTACAATACTATTCCGTTTTGAATTAAATAATTCGCTTGCAAAAGTAATAAAATCTTTGATATGAGGAACAATGCTGATTGATTTATTTTACTTATGATATGCAAATCATTCTTATTTTAGCAACGCATGGCGGTGTTTCGCTGTACATAACGAAGATGTGCAAAAAATATTTTTGAATGCAGATAAAAAATTATATAGCTAATAATAAGGCGCATATCTATTGACTCTTTGTGTTGTCGGCAAAAAAATACCGTCCCTGCGGGACTTTGCAAGCGGCATCATCTTATATTGTTTAAATATTACTGATAACACAGTTGCCTTGAAAAGGATTAACTTTGGCTCCGCCGATTTTCAATTCAAACCAATGCGTAACATGAGTTATTAATTGTGTTCAACGTTTATATTATATACAGATAGCATTCATGTAAACTTCGGCATGTATTACCCACAGATTGCACAAATTAATACAGATTTTTCTCGCTTATATTTCAAAATATGTGTAATATATGGACTGTAGTTTAAAATTAAGCAAAAACATCCTTTAATTACAGTAATATTACAAAACATTTATACAAACTCACAAAGCGTTTATACAAACTTACAAAGCGTTTATACAAACTTACAAAGCATTTTGACAAACTCACAAAGCGTTTTGACAAACTTACAAAGCATTTTGACAAACTTACAAAGCATTTTGACAAACTTACAAAGCGTTTTGACAAACTTACAAAGCGTTTTGACAAACTTACAAAGCGTTTTGACAAACTTACAAAGCGTTTTGACAAACTCACAAAGCGTTTTGGCAAACTCACAAAGCGTTTAGGTAAACTCACAAAGCGTTTCGGTAAACTCGCGGAGCGTTTCGGTAAACTCGCGGAGCGTTTCGGTAAACTCGCGGAGCGTTTAGGCAAACTCGCGGAGCGTTTAGGTAAACTTACAAAGCATTTCGGCAAACTTACAAAGCAGTTTCGCAAACTTACTAACTCATGTTAAGCAGTATGTTTTTTTTAAGAGCCTTGAAAAGGCTTAAATTTCATGCCTGTAAGGGCAGAATTTACGTTTCATAACTCATTCTGTTTACGGGCAGGTGAGTCAGGGGTGCAAATTTCTGCAGGCAACGCTTTGCTCGCCTGTTCTTATGATTGAAAATAGGCGGAGCTAAAATTTTGACTTTTCAAGTTAGTGCGTAACATGGGTGATAACGGTTTAGTATTAAATATGGGATGCTTGTAAGTGAAATTTTACAAACACATAAACGCCAACCGTTTCAAACATCTAACTGATAACAATCATCCTTTGTGCTTTCATAAAAGAAATAAACACAAAAATCATCTCACATTATTTCAATTTATTCTACTTTTGCGCCTGCAAAAACAATTGTTATGAGAAAAATTGATACATCGCGCCGCAAGAAATACGATTTTCTGGTTATCGGCTCAGGAATTGCAGGATTAAGTTTCGCACTCAAAGTGGCTCAACACGGTACCGTTTGCGTTGTTACCAAAAGCGCTTTGACCGATACCAATACGGAATACGCGCAGGGCGGAATTTCGTCGGTTACCTATCAGCCCGACAATTTTGAAAAGCATATTAAGGATACTATGGTTGCTGGCGCTGGAGTTTGCAACCTCGACGTTGTTAAAAAAGTTGTTACCGAAGCGCCCGAACAAATTAAGCAGCTGTTGGAATGGGGTACTAACTTCGACAAAACCGACGACGGCAAATTCGACCTGCACCGCGAAGGCGGTCATTCCGAACACCGCATCCTTCACCACAAGGACAATACGGGCTTTGAAGTGCAGCGTGCTATTTCGACGGCGGCTAAAAACAATCCGAATATCGACATTCTCGAAAATCATTTTGCTGTTGAAATCATCACGCAGCATCATCTTGGCGAAATGGTGAACAAATGGCGAAAAGATATTGAGTGTTACGGCGCTTACGTGCTCAACGGAAAAACAAACAGCGTTGAAACCATTTTGGCGCGTGTTACAATGATTGCAACGGGAGGCGTGGGCGCTGTTTATCAAACTACGACCAACCCTGTAATTGCCACAGGCGACGGAATTGCAATGGTTTACCGTGCAAAAGGCGCCATCGAAAACATGGAATTTATACAGTTTCATCCCACTTCGCTTTACAATCCTAAAGAACGTCCGTCTTTTCTGATAACCGAAGCCATGCGCGGTTTTGGCGGAATCTTGCGCCGCAAAGACGAACAAAAATTCATGTATCGCTACGATGAACGCGAAAATCTTGCTCCGCGCGATATTGTGGCGCGTGCCATCGACAACGAAATGAAAACCACAGGCGACGATTTTGTTTATCTTGATATTACGCACAAAGACCACGACGAAATAAAGGAACATTTTCCGAATATCTATCAAAAATGCCTTTCGCTTGGCATTGATATTACTAAAGATATGATTCCCGTTGTTCCTGCGGCTCACTATTCGTGCGGCGGAATCAAAGTTGATTTGAATGCGCGTACAACCATTCAGAGGCTTTATGCCGCAGGCGAGTGCTGTTCAACGGGATTGCACGGTGCAAACCGCCTTGCCTCCAACTCGCTGCTCGAAGCCATTGTTTATGCCGAAGCTGCAGCGCAGGATGCATTGAAACATTTCAGGGAGTATGCTTTTTGCGACCGTATTCCCGAATGGAACGACGAAGGCACTTCGCAACCCGAAGAGATGGTGTTAATTACTCAAAGTAAGAAGGAACTTGAAGAGATAATGAGTTATTACGTGGGCATTGTCCGTTCAAATATTCGTCTGAAACGCGCTTTGGACAGACTGGAAATTATTTATCACGAAACCGAAGAGTTGTATCAAAAATCGGTAGTGTCGCAACAGCTCTGCGAACTGCGAAATACTATTCAAACAGGCTATCTTATTATAAAGATGGCGCGAAACCGAAAGGAAAGCAGAGGCTTGCACTATAATGTGGATTTCCCCGACCAGTTGAAGTGATTTACAAATTATAAAAGGGAACCTCTAAAAACTCAAAGTTCGAGGCTTGCGAGGCGATAAAAGCGCAGTTTACATGAACGTAAATGAGCATTTTATCGTCCGAAGCATAACGAAGAAATTGGAGTTTTTAGA
>JAITVO010000274.1 GCA_031285765.1 Cytophagaceae bacterium
AAGGGAGCCTCTAAAAACTCAAAGTTCGAGGCTTGCGAGGCGATAAAAGCGCAGTTTACATGAAGGTAAATGAGCATTTTATCGTCCGAAGCATAACGAAGAAATTGGAGTTTTTAGAGGCTCCCTAAAAGATAATTTTCACCTTGCTAAATTCAATGATATGGAAAAAGAAAAAGTTAAAACCAAAACATTCGTACTTCGCATCGACAGCGAAATAATGGATGCCATTGAGAAATGGGCTGCCGACGAGTTTCGCAGCGCTAACGGGCAGATATTGTACCTGCTTGATCAGGCGCTGAAAAAAAGCGGGCGAGGAAAAAAAAACAGAGTTAAGGATAGCAGTAAAATGTAATCTGCCTCCGACAACGATGGTAACACCTATCTTCCTGACTTCGACAATGCGACGCCTTAAAAATTTTTTCCGAAATTTTTGCCAAACAATGTCTGTAATTTTTTGACCCAATAATAATTTTTTTTATGTTTGCATCTCGGCAATTAGGAACTGTTTTATTATCATCACTTCAAAGTTATAGACTATATTTGCCAATCGCTTAAATTTGTTATTCATTGTGTTGTAAATTAAATCTTGTTATTATTCAGTAATTATTTTGGGGTAGCCTTTTCAATGCTAATAAAAGTAATACTGCGTAACATGAGTAATAAAAAAAAAGACGTATGGATTTTTATTTTCAAAGTATAGCTGTTTATGTTTCCCGAAGAAACGTAAGGCGAATAATAACAGTTTTGCTGATTTACAGCGCCGTAACAATTGCCATTTCAGCAAATAATATTCATAAATTTGACTCACTTGTCAACAAAGTCAGCCAAATGCAATCAATGCACCAAGCAAAAACAAAGTTGTTGATTGCACAGCTTTACAGCATGTCGCATGGCAATCCCGACAGTTTAAAGCTGCTACCGCAGTGTATTTACTGGGAAGCATCTACCAATTATGTTCAAAGCTGTAACGATTCGGTTTTGCTGTCGAAAATAAATTCAACACTGAATATGCTTTCTGCCGAACATCATCCCTACGAATGGGCTTTGGGGCATTTAGCCCTGGGATTGCATTATACCATGCAGGGCGATTATGCCGAAGCATTTGTTGCTTCATTGCAGGCGCTGGAGTATTTTAGCAGTTTAAACGATTCGCTTTTTATTGCCCGAACGCTTATCTCGCTTGGAAATACATGCTATTACATCCACAGTTTCGAGATGGCTGAAGACTATTTTACACAGGCTTCATTATTTGTTCATCCGCCTCAAATTGATTATTATCAAATAGAAACAGGAAAAGCGAGAATATATTTTACGCAGCAACAATTTGACAGTACGATTAGTTCCCTTTCGGAGATGACTAAATCGGCCAAACAGCAATGCGATACGGTTCGTTTGGCAACCATTTATCTCAACTTAGCCGCCTGTTATCAATGGAAAAATGAACCCGACACAGCTTTTCAATATTATGAAAAGGTTTTAGACTGGGTGAAGTGTATTGACAACAGCCGTTTTAAGTTTACATTTTATCAAAATATGGCTACTTATTATGCTGCATACACCAACGACCTTCAAAAACCGGTTTATTATTACCATTTGGCAAAAAATATGGCAACTAACAATAATAATCTCGACCAGTTATCGTACCTCTATTATGGACTTGCAAAAACATTTGAAAGATTTAACTGCACCGACAGCGCCTATTTTTATCTCAATCTTAACAATGATTTGAAAGACCGTTTGGCAAGTAATTCAAAAACCATTGAATCGTATCGCGCCTATATTTCGGCAGTATTGGAAACATCGGATAAAGAGCTTCAGATAGCGCGTCAAGCAGTTGTTATCCGTAACCGGCAGTTCTGGTTTGTCATCTTTTTGTTTATCAGCATTGCGCTGGTAATGGTTTTACTCCTTATTATTATGCGACAGAAGCGTAGCGCCATGACTGTGCAAATTGAACAGGGCAAGGAAATGCACCGCGCCATGACCGTGCAACTTGAACAGGACAGAGAGATACAGAGCCTTCAGGAAGAAAAAATAACACTACAGGTGAGGGAACTGACTTCGCACGCCATGCATCTTGCGCATAAGGACGACATTTTGCAGCAAATATCCGACCGTATAAAAATGCTTCCCGTAAACAACGAGGTAAAAGAAATTCAACAGATACTAAAGAATAATCTCTCGACCGACCAGTCGTGGGAAAGTTTTATGCTGCATTTCAGCAAGGTACATCCAGACTTTTTTGAACGTTTAAAGGCTCGGGCAACCGGATTAACCGAAAACAATCTTCGAATTTGCGCCTATTTTCGCGTAGGTTTATCCACAAAAGAAATAGCACAGATACTAAATACTACTGTTGGCGCTGTAAAACGAAGCCGCAACCGCCTTAAAAATAAAATAGGTCTTGGCGAAGACAACAGTCTGGATGATTTTTTGAGGGGAGTATAATGTGCCATAGCGCTATAGCATAAACACGCAGCAATGAAGCGCGCCGTGTCATTACACTTCGCAAGCAGCGTTTCATTTGTCTGTAACAATAAAAGTTGAAAGCTAAAACATCATTTTGCAAAAACAACCTCAGTAACTGATGTTACGCAGTATTACTTTTGATAGCCTTTTCAAGGCTGTTTTGCGTAACATGAGTTCAGCAAAACCCATAATGTACCACATTAGAAAAAGTTATACCTTTATCATCTAAAATTATCATTACTTGCTATGGCTGAACACAACGAACTTGGGAAATTGGGCGAGCAGATTGCCTCCGATTACCTCACCGTAAAGGGATTCAGAATTATTGCCCGAAACTGGCGTTTCAAACACAAAGAAGTTGATATTATTGCTTACGATGACGGTTATTTAGTTGTTGTTGAAGTAAAAACACGGTCGTCTGCCGAATGGGAGCATCCGCGCGAAAGCATTACCTCTTCAAAAATTCGTTTTCTGGTGCAGGCAACCGAACAGTTTGTACAGCAAAATCGTATTGACAACGAAGTTCGTTTCGATGTTGTAGCCGTAACGCTAAAATGCAGCAATGAATGGGATATCGAACATATCGAACACGCATTTACTGCACAGGCATAAAATTCCCATAAGTTTAAAAGTTGCCTTTATTCTGTTACTGATTTTCTTTACCTTTTCGTAAACATATTGTATCTTGCGACGTTTTTTTTACAGCAAAAACCTATTAGTATAATATCTTATGAAAACAAACAGAAGAACGTTCATTAAAGCCGCCGGAGGCGTTGCTCTGTTCAGCATTGTACCGCGCCATATACTGGGTAGAGGTTTTGTTGCACCAAGCGACCAGCTTACAAAGGGCATCATCGGAACGGGCAGTATGGGGCGCGGACACGTAAACTATGGTGGAACGCGCCTCGTTGCAGTGTGCGATGTGGACAGCCGCCACCTTGAACTTGGCAAGGCGCTGACGAAAGATACGATTAAAGCCTGCGAGAATTTCAGAGAACTGATTGCCGACCCGAATGTGGACATTGTGCACATTGCAACTCCGTCGCACTGGCACGGCGTAATGGCTGTAGAGGCAGCCAAAGCCGGCAAGGACATCTGGTGCGAAAAACCCATGACGCGCACCATCGGCGAAGGCGTCCGCGTTATGGAAGCCGTGAAGCAGTACGGACGAATGTTTCGCCTCAACACGTGGTTCAGATTTACCGACACCTTTTACGGACTGGGTACGCCCGTGCGTCCGTTAAAAAAACTGGTGCAATGCGGACTGCTTGGCTCTCCGCTAAAGGTGGTTATCAGTAAACATACGGGGTTCGACTGGAAATTTTACTGGACAGGCAAAGAGTACCTCGAACCGCAGACTGTTCCCAAAGAGCTGAACTACGATATGTGGCTCGGTCCTGCTCCCTACAAACCTTACAATGCGCATCGCGTGCACCAGACATTTCGCGGATACTGGGACTACGACGGCGGCGGCTTGGGCGATATGGGGCAGCACTACATCGACCCCGTGCAGTACATTCTTGGTAAGGACAATACAAGCCCCGTAAAGGTTGAAGTGGACGCTCCGATGCAGCATCCCGAAGCTGCCGGTACGTGGCGCTCCATCACCTATACTTATGACGACGGCGACCAGATTGTTTTGTGGGGCGACAACTTTGGAAAGCCCGATACACCCTATATTTCGGGACCCAATGGCAATGTTTACAAAAACTTTGTGTGCGACATCCCGAACTGGCAAAAGAAACTCGCCGACTTTCCCGAACCGATGCCGCAGGTTACCGATTTCATCGAAAGCGTGCGGACGCGCAATGTATTTGCACTGAACGAACAAAACGGCTTCCGCTCATCAACCATCGTAAACATGGGTGTTGTTGCGCTGCGGCTGAATCGCACGCTGCATTTCGACCCTGTAGCGTTGCGCTTCATTAACGACGATGCCGCAAACCGTTTACTCAACCAGCCCGCACGTGCACCTTGGGTGATATAATTGCAGAGAAAACACGGATTTATAAAGAAAGAGGAACACTCATGTTATGAATTATCGTATCATACCTGATTTTTTTCATTTTCATCCTTTCTTTCCGTACTTTTGCCGAAAATTTTAAACGACTGTGAAACATTCCAGAAAAAATAAACCGCTACTCGAAGCATTGGCAATTACCGACTTCGCTGCCGAAGGAAAAGCATTGGGAAGAGTAAACGAACAGGTGGTATTTGTGCAGCAAACCATACCCGGTGATGTTGTTGATGTGCAAATCACAAAAAAACGAAAAAGCTACATGGAAGGTTTTCCTGTGCATTTTCATAAATATTCCGATATGCGGGTTGAACCTTTTTGCAAGCACTTTGGAATATGTGGAGGTTGTAAATGGCAGCCGCTTCCGTACGAAAAACAACTCTTTTACAAAGAGCGCGAGGTGTATAATAACCTGAAGCGTATAGGTAAAGTTGAATTACCCGAAATGTTGCCCGTTTTACCATCGCCCGATGAACAGTTGTACCGCAACAAACTCGAATTTTCGTTTACAAACAAACGATGGTTTACGGAAGAGGAGAAAGATTCGGGGCGCGAATTTAAGAACCCCGACGGTGTGGGATTTCATGTACCCGGCAAGTTCGACAAGGTGGTGGATATTGAAAAGTGCCATTTGCAAGCCGAACCATCCAATGCCATCAGGCTCGCAATTAAACAGTATGCCTTGAATAATGGGCTTACATTTTTCGACTTGCGCGAGCAGAATGGCTTTTTGCGTACCGTAACTGTGCGAACTGCTTCATCGGGCGAAGTAATGGTGATTGTGGTATTCTTTTACGACGACGACGCCCCCCGTACCGCATTATTGCGCCATTTGTGCAAACTGTTTCCCGATGTTACATCATGGATGTACGTAATTAATGGCAAAGCAAACGACTCAATAACCGACCTTCCGGTTCATCTCTTTGCAGGACGCGACCATATTATTGAGGAGATGGAAGATTTGAAATTTAAAATAGGCGCTAAAAGTTTTTTTCAGACCAACTCGCGACAGGCTTTGAATCTGTACAGAATTGTACGCGACTTTGCTTCTCCCGCAAAGAATGAAATTGTTTACGACCTCTACACGGGAACAGGAACCATTGCCAATTTTATTGCACCAAAGGCTAAAAAAGTTATCGGCATCGAGTATGTTCCCGAAGCAATTGAGGATGCAAATGAAAACTCACGCATCAATCACATTGACAATACTGTGTTTATTGCCGGCGATATGAAAAATATTTTAAAAATCGAACTGTTCAAAAAATATGGTCGCCCCGATGTGTTGATTACCGACCCGCCAAGAGCCGGCATGCACACTGATGTTGTGAATACGATACTGAATGCCGCTCCCGACAGGATTGTTTATGTAAGTTGCAATTCGGCAACTCAGGCACGCGATGTTAATATGCTCAATATATGTTACCGTGTAGTTAAAATACAGCCCGTTGATATGTTTCCACACACGCATCATATCGAAAACGTGGCGTTGCTCAAACGAAAATAACGCACAAGTAAATTATAAAGAGAGGGAGAGTTACGTTTGTTTTCCCTCGTAATTCGTAATTTGCGCAGTAGCAGGTCTGTATTTTTCTTTTTGAAAGCCACACGTTGCATAATTTTTAGAAGCTGTTTGAATTAAAAAATATTTATAAGTCCTTATTTTTGCACTCTGCTTTGATGTTCATTGTTAATAATGTAACGAATTTGCTATAAACTAAATGTCAAGGCTTTTTCAAAATAATTTTCGAGATTTATTTTTTGTCATGTACTTATATGCTTTATATTTAAAGATTAAATTGAATACTTTGTTATGAAAAAAACTGTATTAATAACCGGCGCTACATCGGGAATAGGAAAAGCGGCGGCTATAAAAGTGACAACACTGGGCTACAACGTAATTATTACCGGCAGGCGAAACGAACTGCTTCAATCGCTGAAAAGCGAACTGGAAACGCTCGGAGTCAATGTTACCATTATGAATTTTGACATCCGCAACCGCGAAGCAACAATTAAGGCTTGGGATGCTTTACCCTGTCATCTCAAAAAGATTGACATTCTGCTGAACAATGCGGGTTTGGCTGCAGGCGCCGAGCCTATTGATAAAGGAGATTGGAACGACTGGGAGCAGATGATTGATACTAATGTTAAAGGACTTCTAACCATGAGCCAACTTGTGATTCCGGGCATGGTAGAACAAAAGAGCGGACATATTATCAACGTAAGTTCTGTTGCAGGGTTCGAAACATACGCCAACGGCAATGTTTACTGCGCTACCAAACATGCTGTAAATGCTATTACGAAAGGAATGCGCATTGATTTGCTGCCTTATAATATTAAGGTATCGTCCATTTCGCCGGGTATGGTTAATACCGAGTTTTCGACTGTGCGCTACCATGGCGACAAAATGAAAGCCGACGCTGTTTACAAAGGACTTACACCTTTAAATGCCAACGATGTTGCCGACGCTATTGAATTTATGATTACACGTCCTGCGCATGTTAATGTTAACGATATGCTGCTGATGCCAACGGCTCAGGCAAGTGCGATTTACAATTACAGAGAATAAATTTTGATGATGATGAAACTGATTGCACCGTCACTACTTTCCGCCGATTTTACTTGCCTGGCGCGCGATATTGAAATGATAAACCGCAGTGAAGCCGATTGGTTTCACCTTGATGTGATGGACGGCGTATTTGTACCTAATATTTCGTTCGGCATCCCTGTAATTGAAGCTGTGAGGCGATTGGCAACTAAACCGCTGGATGTACATTTGATGATAGTGCAGCCCGAAAAATACATCGACGCTTTTAGAAGGGCTGGGGCCGATATTATTAACGTACATTATGAAGCAAGTACACACCTGCACCGCACCATTGAGGCAATTCGCGCAAGTGGAGCCAAAGCTGCGGTAACGCTCAATCCGCATACGCCAGTCCATTTGCTTGAAAATATTATTGCCGATGTTGATATGGCGCTTGTGATGTCGGTAAATCCGGGCTTTGGCGGACAAAAATTTATACAAAATTCAACGGAAAAAGTAAAACGGCTGAAAGAACTTATTCTGCAAAAAAACAGTGCCTCTCTGATCGAAGTTGATGGCGGCGTAGATTCGAGCAATGCCGCAACACTGTTTGCTGCCGGCGCCGATGTGCTTGTTTCGGGAAGTTATATCTTTAAATCAACCGACACCGAACAAACCATCAGAGAACTCAAGGGAAGTTAAACCAGTTCCAATAATATTGGCATTGTACTCAACAAGAAATGAATTGCTATATTTATTTTTGAAAAGATGTATCGACATACCAAATACAAATAATGCATTGGAGGGGACTTTTACGGCGTTAAAAAATAGTTTGTGCAACCACAACGAAATGTCCAAGATAAACCGCAAGCGATTTATTGATAAGGCTTTGAAAGTATATAACTAACAAATTACAAAAGGGAATTGTTTGCACAATCCCTTTTTCTGCAATTTGTACAGGTCGAATTTATTCCTGACAAGGCTGTTCCCCAGTATTGTCTGTTTCCGTTTCAATTTGACAGCGCAAACTTAAATAAATCATGTTACGCAGTGTTACTTTTGATAGCCTTGAAAAGGCTGTTTTGCGTAACATGAGTTAAATAACAACTTTTTTAATGATAACAAATCTATAAAATTTATAGCCTGAGATTTGACCTATTGAACACATGGCTTCAAAAACAACCTGAATTTTGATATATACACCTTTTTTCTTCGTTACTATTTTTCGCCAAAAATGCTCATTTACTTTAGTAAACTCCGCTTGTGTTTCAGTCGCAAGCCGCGAAAAATATAATTTTTCGCGGTTACATATATATCATTTTCATTCATATAACGCTCCGCGAAAATCGCGGACTGTCCACGTCATCCGTGTTCTAAAATACTTTTATTTACTTCACTTTATATGCCATCAGCGTATTACCGTGCCGCACGTACATCACGCCTTTGTACAGTACTGGATGCGCCCAGTGCTGCTCGGTGCCGAGCGTAATCATATACTTGCTTACGATGTCGAACTTTTCGGGGGATGCTTTTGCCAGAACCATTTCGCCTCGGTCGGTGTAACAGTACAGCATGCCATCATTAGCAATGATGTTTCCCATTGCCAGTCCCTTTTCTTTCCACTTGATTGCGCCAGTTTTCCAGTCGGCACAAAACCAGAAGCGGTTGGCGTCGCCCGAACCGTAAATGTAATCACCAACTTTCACCATTGCTCCAATACGGTTGTCCATCTCGCCCACGAACCATACTTCTTCAACGCCACGGCCGCCATTGGTGAGGCGCAGCATGGTAGTACCTCTGCCGTATCCGCTGGTACAAAGAATCATGTTGTCGCTGTAAACAGGCGTATTGGCATGTACCGAATGGCGATTTGTATTCGGATGCGACCATAGCTTTTTGCCAGTTGCCACTTCAATGCCTATAATATGGTTGGCGGTAAAAGTTACAATCAGCGGCGTTTGCTGGTCGCCAATATAAAGCGGCGAGCAGTAAGCCGACTTGTCGCCTTCGCCCGCGCTGCTCCAAATCAGCTCGCCCGTATTCTTGTTGAGGGCAACAATGTTGTGTTTCTTACCTCCCGGAGTGGCAATTACTTTATCGCCAACAATGAGCGGCGCTTCGTTCATGCCCCATTGAATATTCAACGCATCGAAGTCTTTCAGAAGGTTTCTGCCCCAAATCTGGCTCAGGCTGTTTTGATCGAAACAGTAGATATGCCCTGTTCCGGTGATAAAATACAGTTTTCCGTTATTCAGGGTAACAGTGCCGCGCGTACCGTTGTAACTCTCTGCCCATTCGGGACCGTACGCCTTTTTTTTGAGCAGTTTGCCATTAACGTCGAATACATAAATGTATCCCGTTTTGTCTGTCATTCCTGTAATGTAAAGTTTGTCGGCATCAATGGCTACCGAAGTGTGCCCTTCTCCCAATCCGTCGTAACTCCACAGCATGGCAGGACCTTTTTCGCCCCACGATTTTAACAGTCCTGTTTCGTTGTATATACCGGTACGGGCAGTTCCGCGCCACTGAATATTTTCCTGCGCCGACGCCGATAGCGTAAGCAATACGAGGCTCGCAATAACAAATTCTTTTTTCATACGATAATAATTATGTTTTGATTAGTGTGTGCAATATGTATTACTATCGTTTTTTTTACTGCACATCAGTTAAAAAAACAATGCTGCAAATGTAGAAAATAAAGTATTAGGTGATACTATATTTATGTTTTTTTACAGAGTAAGTTATCAATTAAGAGAACCTCTAAAAACTCAAAGTTCGAGGCTTGCGAGGCGATAAAAGCGCAGTTTACATGAACGTAAATGAGTATTTTATCGTCCGAAGCATAACGAAGAAATTGGAGTTTTTAGAGGTTCCCTTAAAATTAAGAACGTATTTTACATTATATTGCTATAGTTAATTTAGGCAACACAGCCCAATACATATTTTTTGAGAGCCTCAAAAAGTAATACTGCGCAACATATAAATAATTAACTTGTTTTGTCGCTATAAATTATAAATAATATCCGAACAACGTTATTTCTTTATTTCTACATCTATCTTTCCCTCAAATTTTGTGCATCCAAACTCTTTTTATATCTTTGCCGGCTCCTTTAAAGTGATTTAAAACCGATAGCTAAATATGAAAATAGTACTTATTGGATACGGAAAAATGGGCAAAGAAATGGAGAAAGTTGCTCTTTCGCGTGGACACGAAATTGTGGCTAAGATTGACCCTTTTGCAGGCGACGACTTTACTTCGCCACAGTTTGCAACGGCTGATGTTGCTATTGAATTTACGACGCCGCAATCGGCATTCGATAATTACATGGAGTGTTTCAAACACAATATTCCTGTTGTTTCGGGCACTACGGGCTGGCTCAATAGGCTCGCCGAGGTGAAAGAATGGTGCGCGAACAGCAAACAGACCTTTTTTTATGCGTCTAATTTCAGCATCGGCGTAAATATCTTTTTCGAGTTGAATAAAATGCTGGCTCGATTGATGAACGATTGCCCCAAATACGAAGTAAGTATGACCGAAACGCATCACGTTCACAAGTTGGACGCACCGAGCGGTACGGCAATCTCGCTTGCCGAAAGCGTTATCGAAAATATCGACCGAAAAACAAAATGGGAACTCAACCGGCAGTCGTCGCCCGATGTTATTGCAATAACAGCCATTCGCGAAAGCGAAATTTCGGGTATTCACACAGTAAAGTACGAATCGCCGGTGGACGAAATTGAGATTCGCCACAGTTCCAAATCGCGACAGGGATTAGCTTTCGGCGCAATTTTGGCTGCCGAGTTTGCTGCAAAGCGAAAAGGGTTTCTTACGATGAAAGACATGTTGTCAATTACAAATTATTAAGAATTAAGAGGAAAACTATGAAGATTCAAAAACCAACAAAGGCGGCTGTGATTAAATTTTCGATTGTAGCGCTTATTTTTATTCTGACTGTTATCTGGATTGGAAATTACTGGCTGATACTGGGATTACCAATAATTTTCGACATCTATATCTCGAAAATTATTCCATGGAACTTTTGGAAAAGAACGAAAGACGGCAAGAAACCTGCCGCGTGGATTGAATGGGTGGATGCCCTGATATTTGCGCTGGTAGCAGTTTACATTATCAACATATTTCTGTTTCAGAATTATAAAATACCAACCTCATCGCTCGAAAAAACGATGCTGGTGGGCGACCATCTTTTTGTGAGTAAAGTAAGTTTTGGTCCGAGGATGCCTATTACGCCCATCGCCTTTCCGCTGGTACAAAATGCGTTTCCGATAATCAACACCAAATCGTACACCGATCGCCCCACGTGGAAGTATCGTCGCCTTAAAGGGTTTGGCAACGTCGAGCGCGAAGACATTGTTGTTTTCAACTTCCCTCCGGGCGACACGGTGCCGTTTCTTTATACAAATCCCGACTATTACAACACCATACGCGAACAGGGCGAGGCTATACTGTCGCGAAATCCCGAACTTTTGAATGGCACACAGTTCCTGTCGGAATACGAAGAGCGGCAGTTTGTAAACAGCGTTGGACGCAATGCTGTTAAAGACAACGAAGCTGTGTTTGGCAAAGTGCTTTACCGTCCTGTTGACCGTCGCGACAACTACGTGAAACGCTGCGTGGCATTGCCCGGCGATGTTTTTGAAGTTCGCCACAATCAAATTTACATTAACGGCACGGCGTCGCCCAATCCCGAATATTTGCAGCACTGCTATTATGTTGTAACCGACGGCACGCTGCTCAACGATCGATTTTATGAGCGACTGGGCATTTCGAAAGCCGACCGCGAAATATACGGCAATTATTATCGGCTGGCAATGACCAATGAAATGCTCGAAACTGCAAAAACATTTTCTTTTATCAAAAATATTCAGGTGGAAGAACATCCTGCCGACTCAAGCGCACAAGTGTTCCCGTACAGCAAATATTTTCCATGGAGCCGCGATAATTACGGTCCGCTCACCATTCCCGCAAAGGGAACTACTGTTGATTTAACAATGGAAAACATACTTCTTTACGAGCGCATCATCACCTCTTACGAAGGCAATACGCTGGCTATAAAGAATAATGTTATTTATATTAACAACAAGCCGGCAACAAGTTATACTTTTGCGATGGATTACTATTTTATGTTGGGTGACAACCGGCACAAGTCGGCTGACTCGCGCTATTGGGGATTTGGTCCCGAAGACCATATTGTAGGGCGTCCTATTCTGGTATGGCTTTCGCTTGACGCGGATAAGGGATTTCCTGCCAACATCCGCTGGAACAGATTCTTTAAAATGGTTAACAAAGATTAGAAGCAACATTCTTTGTCGGGATTAAAACACTTTTTGAAACGCTCAAGGCTTCTGCAAAGTTTGATTTTGATTGCAACAGGGCTGCTTACCGCTCTGTTTGCAACCGAATATTTTTTTGAATTTCTTACAGTTCCCACCTCGTCGATGGAAACTGCCGTTTATGCCAACGAACATGTAACGGTGAATAAACTTGTACCCGGACTGAGATTCGGAGCCAATCGCATCGACCGCTATTTCAGAATACGATTAAGAAAAATTGATTACAACGACATCATTGTATTTAATTTTCCCGAATCGGACACTGTAATCGAAAACCGCATGGGCGAAAGTTACTACTTTGTGCAGCGCAACACTCCCTCCATAAACGGAACAGCCAACCAGCATCCAATCAAAACGCTTAAAGTAACCAAACGTCCGCGAATGTTAAAGCGCGTGGTTGCCCTTGCAGGCGATACGGTACAGATTATTGCGGGCGGCATTTATATTAATGGACAAATTACTGCCTCGCCCACTTCCGTTGTACGGCTCTATCGCTGGATGGGTGACGCAACACTTGCCGACAGGGTGAAAAACGTTAATACTATGATTCGCAACGATGAATATGTATTAATGGAAATGTCGGACACACAGTTGGAGTTGAACAGCAAATACAGTCATCTTTTACAAAAAGTTTTGCTCGAAAAAAACTATCCCGACCCCAACATTTATCCGTTTGCACCACAGTCGGGCTGGAATGCCGACTTTATGGGACCCGTTTACCTGCCCGCCAAAGGCGACGTTATTGCAATAACAAAAGATAACCTCCCACTTTACCGCCGCATGATAGAAACATTTGAAGGCAACACCGTTGCTGTAAGCAACGACACTATACTGATTAACGGTAAATCCGCACCCAACTATCAATTCAAAATGAATTATTACTGGGTGCTGGGCGACAACCGCCCTCATTCGTTCGATAGCCGATATTGGGGAGCTGTGCCCGATAATCATGTGATTGGAAGAGTGAGTGCAAGAAATTAATTCAGATAGCCTTGATATTAATCTTATTACATTTACTATATCGACGCGGGATGTACACAGATTACCTGATTAAGGCTTGATTACGATATCCTCACAAAAGTTTTGAACAGCCTCAAAATCGCAAGTTACCTTTTTTGAATGTCGCAAGCTATTATTTGCAAGTGTCACAAGTTATAAACCTGTGTTTTGGATAATAAAATTTCAAAAAAAGTTGCATAATCGAAGATGTTTAGCTATATTTATAGCTGAAAATCAAACGAATAAATTAATATTTTCAATCGTGCTTACCTCAGACAAAATCATTAAAATTTTCTGTGTTGCAGACGATTTTTGCTTAAAATTTGCCGATGTTGTCAATGAACTTCCAAAATTGCCTCAAAGCTAAAAAACGCCAAAATTGTCATTGAGAATTATCCAACAGTTAGATAATGATCGTTTTGATAAACTTGATAGTTTTAAAAACATTTTTATTTTCACCATATTTGCATTCATCTAAAAAAACAATTTTTCTAAAGCTGTGTCTTACAATAGATTTATTCAGCTTATCCCATGTGTTTTTATGCCGATGATGTTTTTTTGAATAGGGTCTGTTTTATAGTTAGCTATAGCTACCCCATAATAAAAGGTCATAATAAATATGTTTCAAAAAGCTGATACGGATTACATTTTCGTTTTTTTCTGATGTTTTTCACCCGCGCCCATTTCTTTTTCAATGGGATTCAAGTCCGGGCTGTATGGAGGCAGGAATAGAGCATCATGTTTCTTCGCCCTGATCTCATTCAGCGTGTCAGCTCTTTGATGAAAAGCGGCATTCTCCATCACGATCACAGAACTTTCAGGAAATGATGAAATTAGCCGGTCAGCAGTCCATGCATGAAAAATATCGGCGTTGATATTTCCTTCAAATAAACAGATGTTGAGCATTTTGAAATGATGAATACCTCCAATCGCATTCACTCCTCCTCTACTATGCAAATCCTTGCAACCACAGCATCTTGTCGCTATGGAGCTGTAGCCGCGCTCCCTTGGAGCATCTACCGAAAACCCGCTCTCATCAATATAAACAATCGGGCGACGTTCTACCTGCTCATACTGATGTAACTTTGCGGCAAATTCACTTCTTTTTGCTGTGTTTGCTTTGGGATGAAACAATGTTGTTTTTATTGCTGATGCGCAAACGCCGCAAGGCATATATGATACAGCTCTGGCTTACGCCAAAGTATTCCGCACGTTCGCGCTGATAACTGTCCGGGTAATCTTCAACATGCTTTTGTAAGGCTTCCATATTGATTTTGGTGGCCGGTTTGTTGCGGTGAAGCTTGGGTTCTATCCTGTTTTTCCATTGGAACAGAGTACGGATCGGAACGCTAAAACGTTCACTGGTCTGACGAAAGGTTAGAGAATCTTTCGCTTTTATCTTAAAGATGTGCTTGCGAAAATCTAATGAATAACTCACGTGCAAAGATAGGTGTTTTTATTTAGAGTTAGCTATATACAAAAATAATTCCTTCTTGTCTAATTGTCAAATGTTTATAATAGCATACTTTTTAAAACATCACCAAAAAATGAAATGCAAAGGCTTTGTGTGCAAGTAAAAGTAAGTGAACCCGCTGTTACTTTAATTATTTAAAACGCTCTTTCCACAACTGTGTCAGCCGCTCTTTTATTTTGCTTTCCTGCGGATTTTGCTGCGGTGCGTAGAACCGTTTTCTGGTAATGGTTTCGGGAAGATACTGCTGTTCGGCAAAGTTGCCTTCATAATCGTGGCTGTATTTGTACTCTTTTCCGTAGTTAAGCTCTTTCATCAGTTTGGTGGGCGCATTGCGCAAGTGGAGCGGCACAGGCAGGTTGCCCGTTTCGCGGACTGTGGCAATGGCGCTGTCGATGGCAAGATATGCCGAATTGCTTTTGGGACTTGTTGCCAAATAAATAGCCGTTTCGCTTAGAATAATGCGCGATTCTGGCCATCCAATTATCTTGATAGCCTCGAAACAGTCGGTGGCAAGCAGCAGTGCATTAGGATTTGCCAGACCAACGTCTTCAGCCGCCGAAATTAACATGCGGCGAGCTATAAATTTGGGGTCTTCGCCGCCTTCAACCATTCGTGCAAGCCAGTAAACAGCAGCATCGGGGTCGCTTCCGCGTATGGATTTGATAAATGCCGAAATAATATCGTAGTGCATCTCGCCGTTTTTGTCGTATTGCGCGGGATTTTGCTGAAGATTGCTTGTTACATTTTCGTTGGTAATTGTTATGATTTCGGCTTCACTGTGCGCATTCACAACAAGTTCTACGATGTTTAGGAACTTACGTGCGTCGCCTCCCGCAAAACGCATCAGCGCTTCGTCTTCTTTCAGTATAAAAGTTCTGTTTTTACAAACAGCATCGGTTGTTATCACTTTGTTCCAGAGTTCCATTAAATCGGCGCGTTCGAGCGGTTGCAAAACATAAACCTGACTGCGTGAAAGCAGCGGCGAAATAACTTCAAACGACGGATTTTCGGTTGTAGCGCCAATTAGCGTAACGGTACCTTCTTCAACGGCTCCCAGCAAACTGTCCTGCTGCGATTTACTGAAGCGATGAATTTCGTCAATAAACAGAATGGGGGTTGCGGAATTAAAGAACCTTGACTTTTTGGCTTTGTCGATGGCTTCGCGCACATCTTTTACACCCGACGACACGGCTGAAAGCACATAAAATGGACGCTCCATCTGGTTCGAAATGATGCGAGCCAGCGTTGTTTTTCCAACTCCTGGCGGTCCCCACAAAATGATGGACGATAATCGTCCCGAATCTATCATTTTTCGCAATACAGCACCCTCGCCCACCAGATGTTTCTGACCAACATACGAATCAAGATTTTGGGGGCGCATTCGTTCAGCCAAAGGAGGATAAGCAGTTTCCATATTTATCAAAATAATTTGTGCAAAGGTAGAAATAAATTACGAATTAATGACATGCCTTCTCCCATCCTTTTAATTCGGGATTGATGTACTTCCCTCTCATAATTCGGAATTACTTACACATGTTACGCAAGTATGATTTTGATAAAAATAATTGACGCAAAATAGTCGCATAAAGACAGGATTTTATATGCTTAACGTAACAGAAGTTTGCAAAATAAAGTTTTGATATTGCAAATTTTAGACAATCACAATAAACTTCTTTAGTCAATCCAAATATCATGTCTCAAAATCGACTGCATATCCTCTTTTTTCAGGACAAATGCATGAAATTTCATTTCTAAATGAAGTTTTGTTTATAACATACAACTATTTATTAATAATTAAATAAATTGCATTATTGCCATAAAAACAAGCAGAATTTTCGTGCATTTGTCCTGTCTTTTTTATAAAACAGTTGCTCAATTAAAATTGAATGTTTACATTTGCAGCCGAAATCCGTTCGGATTTTTCTGGTTCTAATCATTCTAACATGCTTAAATAGTGAGTTTGCAGTTTTTTTTGGCAAACCGTTCAGTTAAAACATCTGTTCTTTTCATCAAATAATCCGGCTTGAAAAAATGTATTTGCACAAGGTTGTTTTTTATTACATGTAACTGTAAGCATTTTGTAATGATTTGCCCGAATTTCCCACGAATTTATCCGTTCAAAATCAAATATCATACAAATTTTTCATTAGTATTATGTACGACATAATTGAGTTAAATGAGAAAATCCTGATTGATTTGCGCGTTATCGCAAAAGAACTTGATATTAAAAGAGTCGAATCTTTTAAGAAACAGGATTTAATCTATGCCATTCTTGATGCACAGGCTGTGAAAGCATCGGAAAGACACAAAAAGAATCAGGGTGAAAATCCTGAACAGAAAAAAGAAAGAGGACGTCCGAAAAGGAATGTCAAAGCAGAAAAGAAAACTGTTTCTGCTCCCACCGAAAAAAGCGAAGTTGTACAGACTTTGGAAATCAAAGAAAATCAGATAAAACCAGCGCAGCACACTCCACGACGGAAAAAAGCGAAGGAGGAAAGCGAATTATTGCCAGAAACCGATGAAGTTGTGGTAATAGCTGAAAACGAGCCCGAAATGGCTGTTGATTCAATTGTTGAAACCATTGTCGAAACTGATGACATTGCAGATGAAAATCAGGAGAGTCGCCTACGTAAATTCGGAGAAGGAAAAAAGTGGAACGGTAACGACAGAAACAGAGGAAACAACAACAGACCTGATAATCAAAATCAATCGAAAAGAAACGAAAAACAGGAAAAACAGGAAAAAATATTTGATTTCGATGGTGTTATTATCGCATCAGGCGTTTTAGAAATTATGCAGGATGGATATGGATTTCTTCGCTCGTCGGACTACAACTACCTTAACTCGCCCGACGATATTTATGTATCGCAGTCGCAAATTAAACTTTTTGGACTGAAAACGGGCGACCTTGTACGCGGAACCATTCGTCCGCCAAAAGAAGGAGAGAAGTATTTCCCGCTTATCAAAGTGGAATCAATTAACGGACGCACGCCCGATTATGTGCGTGACCGCGTTCCGTTCGATCATTTAACCCCGATTTTTCCCGACGAAAAATTCAACCTTACGGGCGTCAGAGCTAATCTTTCGACAAGGGTTGTAGATATGTTTTCGCCTATCGGCAAAGGACAGCGCGGATTAATCGTAGCGCAGCCCAAAACAGGTAAAACAGTTTTGCTGAAAGACATTGCCAACGCAATCGCCTCCAATCATCCCGAAGTTTACATGATGATTCTTCTTATTGACGAGCGTCCCGAAGAAGTTACGGATATGGCTCGCAGTGTGAATGCCGAAGTTATTTCGTCAACGTTCGACGAGCCTGCCGAGCGCCATGTAAGGGTTGCCAACATTGTTCTCGAAAAAGCTAAACGATTGGTTGAGTGTGGGCACGACGTCGTAATCCTTCTGGATTCAATCACCCGTTTGGCAAGAGCCTACAACACGGTTTCGCCCGCATCGGGAAAAGTGCTGTCGGGCGGTGTTGACGCCAATGCATTGCACAAACCCAAACGCTTTTTTGGCGCTGCGCGAAATATCGAAGGCGGCGGCTCGCTCACCATCCTTGCCACTGCACTCACCGAAACAGGCTCGAAGATGGACGACGTTATTTTTGAAGAGTTCAAGGGAACGGGAAATATGGAATTGCAGCTCGACCGCAAACTTTCGAACAAGCGAGTATTTCCTGCTGTTGATATTATTGCATCGAGCACCCGTCGCGAAGACTTGCTTCTCGAAAAAGAGTTTATGAACCGAATATGGATTCTGCGCAATTACTTGGCTGATATGAACCCTGTTGAAGCAATGGAATTTATCCGCGACAGAATGCAAAAGACCAATTCCAACGAAGAGTTTTTAATTTCGATGAATGCGGAATAAAACCATCCGCTATCAAACAATTCAAAATAGGGAACCTCTAAAAACTCAAAGTTCGAGGCTTGCGAGGCGATAAAAGCGCAGTTTACATGAACGTAAATGAGCATTTTATCGTCCGAAGCATAACGAAGAAATTGGAGTTTTTAGA
>JAITVO010000084.1 GCA_031285765.1 Cytophagaceae bacterium
TCGGAACGCGGCACAGTTGATGTGCAAATAGAAGCAGGTGCTTTAGCCTCCGGCATCTATACCTACCTGCTGGTTGCCAGCAACGGCACAACCAGCGAAGCAAAACAGATGATTTTAACGAAATAGGAAAGAGAGGTTGTGATGAAAGCAATTTTGAAGATAACAGCTATTATACTGATGTTTGCAGGAAGTTTTTATTCCTGCGATGAGAAAGATTATCCGAATAACACTAATGCCCCGGAAAGATGGGTATGGACAATGGAAGATTTAACAGTCACATTGGAGTTCTATCCGGCAGAAAATAAATTTTATACAACAGTTAATGGTGAGATACCTCTAAATTCGGGCATTCATAGCATCTTATTTGCAAATGATGCTTGGATGTATTACAAAATGATGAACGATACACTGATGTATGTCAGAGGAGAAACAGGAGAATTCCCTACTGAAGATGCACGACACAACAAATGGTTAATACATAGGCACACGGAAGATATTCTTGAAATTGAATATTATGGTACACTGCCTGCTATTCCTATAATTACTCGTTATTTATTTAATGCACAAAATTAGACGTCCATGAGAATGTTGAAATTTGTATTAATCGGTTTATTTGTACTAAATTGCAGTCTATTACACTCGCAAACAGTGTATATTTATGACGAATTTGGTAGTAAACTTTACTTTCAAAAAACAGAATCAGTAAAGTTTGTAAGCATTAACCCGTCTTCAAGTATGGAACAGAGAGAACGCATAAAACAAAATTTGAAGTCATTAGGAGGTGATTTTCAAGAAAAAACACCATTTCTTTATAAGGTGACTTTAAATGCAGAGCAGGAAGCCAAACTGTTCTCTGTAATACAGAGAGAAGCAAATAATTTATGCGTAAGTTCCATGCTTATGTATGCCGATTCTACTGTTCAATGGACATCCAACGAAATTATTTTAAAAATATTTTCTGACGCCAATATTGAAACCGTATTGAATGATAATTCAATATCATACAAGAGCATAAGGCAATTAGGCTATGATTTACAGGTTTTTGTTGTAACTCTTACAGGAATTGAAGATAAGACTATAGAATACGCTAATTTGCTTTACGAAAGTGGAAACATTGTTTTTGCACAACCTTCATTTTGGCGGTTAATAAAATTGTATAACCCTCTTTATCCTCAACAATGGGGCTTTAATAACACGGGACAAAATGGCGGTATGGCAGGTATTGACATTAATGCACCCGAAGCGTGGCAATTATCAACGGGTACTGGGGTTAAAGTTGCTGTTATAGATGAAGGCGTTGATTTAACTCATTCTGATTTGAATAATAATTTGTTGTTTGGTTATGATGCCACTGATGGCAGTTTAGGCGGGAGCAATGGAAGTAGTAAGGGGAATGATGCTCACGGAACTGCCTGTGCGGGTATTATTGCAGCAGAAGACAACAGCGAAGGAGTAAAAGGAGTTGCTTATAACGCAAAGATTATTCCTGTTCGTATTGCTTATAAAAATAGTTATAACAATTGGGTAACTTATGACACTTGGATAACAGATGGGGTATATAATGCTTGGTATCATAAAAATGCAGACGTATTGAGTAATTCTTGGGGAGGAGGTTCCAATTCCCCTGCAATAAATAATGAAATCAATGCTGCTATTACACAAGGCAGAGGCGGCAAAGGCTGTGTGGTTGTTTTTGCTTCGGGCAATAATTATGCATCTTCAGTGAGTTATCCGGCAAGCCTACCCAATGTGTTAGCTGTTGGAGCAATAAACAGAAATGGAAATAAAGCCGATTTTTCCAATTACGGAACAGCTCTTGATATTGTAGCTCCGGGTGTTGATATTCCCACAACCGATATACGGGGAAATGGCGGATATAATTACGTTACAAATAACCAGTACGATCCTGCTTATTCGGATTATGCAAATAAAGATTATACAGGGAAATTTGGTGGTACTTCTGCTGCCTGTCCTCATGTAGCCGGTGTTGCGGCTTTAGTTCTTTCATACAATCCTGACCTTACAGCACAACAAGTCAGAAATATTATTGAAAATACGGCGCAAAAAGTCAGAGCAGACCTGTACACTTATTCAAACAATGCCGCTCATCCGAATGGCACGTGGAATAATCAGGTAGGTCATGGATTGGTAAATGCTTATGCTGCAATTCAGGCTGCCTGCCCTACCCTCGTCAACTTTACCAACCAAACCGTAACCACCAATACCACCGTTAAAAGTTGCGGCGACATCAACATCGAAAACGTAACGGTTAAAAATGGCGCCAAGCTCACGCTTGATGCGCCGGGCGAGGTTAATATTGGAAACAATTTTGAGGTGGAGGAGGATGGAGAGTTTGAGATAATAGAGAATTAACCACAAATATGATAAAATCCTTTGTTTGGCAATGGTAACACCAGCAAAACAGATGATTTTGTAAGTTCAATTAGAAAATGCAACAGCAGTAAAAAAAGGAGGGTGTGTCAAAAGTATGAACACACCCTCTTTCTATGCTTTTTATTCGGGTCTGTATCTGAGAACGATTTCAGATATTCGACTCTCAAAGAGTAAATTTTATTTTTGACACTCTCTCTACGCAAAACATGATTCATAACGCCGTTAGGCATTTCCTAATTCCTGCGCGACTTTGTGTGCCGTTTTTGTGTAACATGTTTAAATAATTGAGTTGCCGATAGCGCCCATTTCTAAAAAGACAAATATTTTCCGGTAGAATAATACTTTCTGTTGTGTTTATGCGTTATTCTTATTTTCACAGGGAATGTTCCGTTTTTTTGTCGTCCTGCGATTATGAATTGAAAATCGACGGAGCTAAAATTTGGCTTTGGGCTTACGCCGATTTTCAATTCAAGCCGATGCGTAACATCAAGTTATAATTAATCATCACTCTCAATTCTCAATTAAAATGACTTCCTTTATCGACCGTAAAATACTCGTATCCATGCTATTTACAGCGTTGTTTGTGTTGGGAATTGTGTCGTACCAAAGGCTCGAAGTGGAGCTGCTGCCCAATGTAGAAGTTCCTGTGTTGTTTATTCAGGTAACGGCGCCTGCCGAAACCGATCCGCGATACATTGAACAGCAGGCTGTACCTGCGGTGGAGGGAGCGGCGGGCTTGCTGGAGAATGTAGAGAACATCACTACCGAAATCAGTCCGGGTAATGCAATGGTTATCGTCGAACTGTCGCAGAACGCCGACCTTACGGCAAGTTATCTCAAGCTGATTGAGCGCGTAAAAGCCATCAAGCAGCAGCTGCCCGAAAGTTTTACGGCACAGGTTTTCAAAATTGATACAGGCACGGCAACCAATCAGTTTATGCGTATTCAGGTACGGGGCGATGGGAGCGCCGACCGTATCCGAAGCCTTGCCGAAAGCAAACTTCGCAACCGGTTTCTTGCTGTTAATGGAGTGGCAACCGCCGAAGTGTTTGGCGGACGCGAGTTCAGTGTCGAGATTATTGTAAACGAGCAGCGGATGGAGGCTTACGGCATTACGCTGGGGCAAATCAGTCAGAGCATTGCCGGTCAGCAAAGCGCGAAAGTCTTCGCAGGGGTTATTCGCGAAAGCGCAAACGAGCTGTTTGTTACGGTCGAAGCCGATTACACTTCAATATCGGATCTCGAAAATATTATTTTGAAAAGCGAAGGTACAATACGCCTGAAAGATGTGGCAACTGTGAGTTTCGGCGTAAAGGAGGAGGACTCGTACAGCCGTGTAAATGGTATGGAGGCAGTAACCATCACGCTTTCGCGCGAGGCGCAGACGAATTTGATTGTACTTGCCGAGCGGGTTATTGATGAAATTGATGAAATCAACGAAGAATACAGGGCGCAAAACATCGAACTGACTGTTGAATCCAACGGTGCCGAAACCATGCAGACCAACATCGACCGCGTGATTTCGCTGGCAATAACGGGAGGCTTGCTCGCCATATTTCTACTGTGGATTTTCCTTAAAAATATCTATTTAGTGTTTGTGGCAATGATTGCCATTCCGGTTTCGGTCTATTCGGCGTTCAACTTCTTTTACGGAGCAAGCGTATCTATTAATATTCTGACGCTGGTGGGGCTTGCGCTTGCTGTCGGAATGTTGATTGACAACAATGTGGTAGTGATGGAAAACATTCACCGGCTATCGTCGTCGGGAATCCCTCTTCGCGAAAGCGTACTGCGTGGTACAAAGCAGATGTGGCGGTCGGTAACAGCATCCACACTCACAACCGTAACCGTGTTTCTGCCGTTTATCTTTTCCGAAAACATGATATTCAGGCTCGTGGCAAAGCATGTTAGCGTATCGATAGTAACCACGCTCATTATTTCGCTCGTGGTGGCGCTAGTGCTGGTGCCGGTGCTAACGTATGCCTTTCTGCGCAAAAAGGACAGATTGGTTTCAGAGGGCTTTGGCAATATTAACCTCCACAACCGGTTGGTGCAGATATATATTCAGTTGCTCAAGGCGTGTCTTCGCCGTCCGGTAGCCGTAATTGCGGGCGCCGTCGCGCTGCTGTTTGTGTCGATATTCCTGAGCCTCACGGTGTCGGTCAACACATCGCGCGAAGCCGAAACTGCAACCTATCATGTGCTGGTCGAGATGCCGTCGGGTTCCACGCTTCAAAGTGCCGACCTTGTGGTGCGCGAACTCGAATCGCGATTTATGGAAATCATCGAAAAGCCCGACATTATGACACAGGTAAACGCTGAAACAGCAAGCCTTATGCTGCGTCTTCGCGATGGCTATCCCGAAAAGGGCGACCGCTCTATTGCCGAAATTCGCAACGACATACAGAGCCGCTTCGCCAATCTTGGCAACGCATCGGTAACGCTTTCGCAGAGTTTGGAAACAGGCAGTTCGCGAGGCATGGGCGGCGGTGGTGGCAGCGGTTTTGGCGGCGCTATGGGTATGATGAGCCTTTTTGGCATTGGTGCACAAACCGAGAGGGTCGAAATAAAAGGCGAGGACTTCGACCGAATGTTGATGGTTGCCAACGATGTAAAGTTTTATCTCGAAGAAAACCTTGAGAACATTCAGTCGGTAAATATTTCGATTGCATCGCCGCGTCCCGAAGTGCATCTTGGTTTCGACCCTTTGCTGATGGGCATTTCGGACGTAAGTCCTGCACTTGTGGCACAGGAGCTGGCTACGTTCAGCCCCGAAATATCGTCGGGCGGCACGCTCACGCTTGGCGACAAAACCTACGACATCAATATCAAGACGGCTGGCGACTCTGTTGGCGATATTAAAAAGAATATGGACGACCTCACGGCGTTGCAGATTGAAAAAACATCGGGCGGCGTGGTGCCGCTCAAGGAAGTTTCGACCATTCGCTACGCACGCGGACGTTCCGAAATTCGTCGCGTCAATCAGGAGAAGGTAATTGAGGTTGAATATGCTTTTACCGATGAGGTAAACAGCTCGAACACACTGCTCGAAAACAGTCGCGAGGAAGTTCGGCAGCTGATAAATCAAATACCCGTTTTCCCCGACGTTGCCGTTACTGTAATTCAGGCAGAAGACGAGTTCGAAGAGTTTAAATTTCTGATTCTGATAGCTGTTTTATTGATTTACATGATACTGGCGTCGGTTTTCGGCTCGTTTTCGGCTCCCTTTGTAATGCTTTTTACCGTTCCGCTTGCCGCAACAGGCTCTTTGCTGGCGCTTACGCTAACGGGGGCGTCGCTGCTAAACCTCAACACACTTATCGGATTCCTTATTCTGCTTGGCGTTGTAGTAAATAACGGTATTATACTGATGGATTACGTTGCGCAGCTGCGGCGCGGCGGTACCAGCCACCTTCGTGCGCTGATGCAGGCTGGAATTTCGCGCATTCGCCCCGTAATTATTACCGCCGGCACTACGGTTATTGCCATGATTCCGCTCGCAATGGGCAAAACGGAATATGTTGGCAGTCTTGGAGCTCCGTTTGCCATCACCGTTATTGGCGGATTGGCAGTAAGCACGCTGCTCACACTGGTATTTGTCCCCACCTTTGCCTATGCGCTTGCCGCAGCCCTGCAATGGATAGGTTCGCGCAAGCGTTGGCTGCTGATTACGATGTGTGTACTGTGGGCAACAGGTCTGTGGCTGATTTTTGGCGTAAGCGACAGCGGTTTTGCACTGAAACTTGCCTTTCTGGTGTTGCTGGCAACGGGCATTCCCACTGTTGCATGGTTTATTACCAACAGTTTGCGGCAGGCAAAGGGCGCAGGCATCACCCAAACCGACCGTATTGTTATCCGTCTGCAAAATCTTGTAAAGATATACGACCGCCCAAGCCGCTTTGCCCGCGAGTGGCAGTCGCGCCGCCTTGCAATAGAGCGTAACCGCAAAGAACTTACCCTGCGCGGCGGGCTTTCCGAAGCCGTATGGCAGCTGCCGCTTATTGGTTTTGCCATCTATTTTATATGGTTTTACCTTTCGGGCAACATCGCCATGTTTATCGGAACCATCCTTTTCTACATCGTGTTACCGATATTCTTTACCACAGGCGCCGCCAAGCCTGCGGTAAAAGCCTTATCGGCAAATGGCTTCTTTGGCAGAATAGCTGCCATTGCACCCACCGTTTACCGTTACGGATTTCCACTGCTGGCGGGCGTTATCTTTTTATTACGATGGGAATCGACAGCGGGCGTATTGGTTGTACTGCTGCTATGGTACGCTATTTTGTGGATGATACAAACGGCGGCGCGTATCAACAGCGGTGTGGTAAACATTCCGACAGGAAAAGGGAAACTGAAAGCAGTAAGGAGCGCGCTGCTCAACATGGTAAGGCGGATGCCATTTGCCGGTGCAAAAAAGGCTCCATTCAAGGCATTGAAAGGTGTGTCGCTTGAGTTTGAAACAGGAATGATTGGTTTGCTTGGTCCCAACGGCGCGGGTAAATCTACGCTGATGCGAAATGTGTGCGGAATACTGGAGCAGAGCTATGGCAAAATATTTATCAACGGCATCGACACCATGCTCAAGCGCGAAGAGTTGCAGGGACTGATAGGCTACCTGCCGCAGGAGTTTGGCATGTACGAAAACATGACGGCTTACGTCTTTCTCGACTACATGGCTTTGCTTAAAAACATTGCCGAAAGGCAGCAACGCATCGACCGCATCAAGTATGTGCTCAAAAGCGTACACATGTGGGAGCATCGCAATGAGCGCATCGGCTCCTATTCGGGCGGAATGAAACAGCGCATCGGTATTGCCATGATACTGCTTCACCTACCGCGTATTCTGGTTGTGGACGAACCGACGGCAGGGCTTGACCCCAGCGAGCGCATCCGCTTTCGCAACCTGCTGGTAGAGTTGAGCCGCGAGCGCGTAGTGCTTTTTTCGACGCACATTATCGAAGACATATCGAGTTCGTGCAATCGCGTAGCCGTTATGTTTAAAGGCGAACTCCGCTATTGGGGCGCACCCGTACAGATGATACAGTTTGCCGAAGGAAAAGTGTGGCAAGCCGACATTCCCGAAGTAGATTTCGACGGTGTCAATCGCCGCTTCCGCATCGTACACCACGTAAAGCACGGCAACATGGTACGCATCCGCTGCCTCAGCGAAACTCAGCCTTTTGATTCGGCAACCGCCATGAAACCTCTGCTCGAAGACGCATATCTGCTGATGCTGGAGAAAAGGGACATAAATTCATAACTCATATTACGCATCGGCTTGAAAAGGCTACCCAAAATAATTACTGCATAACATCAGTTAGTAATTATTCAATTGAAACCACGCTCAACCCCAAAGATGCCGAAATAGCGGTATCGCAACTGCTGAAAGTAGTAACCAGCCAGTTGCTTGAAGGCAAAACGGTACAGCCAGGCAATCTGGGTTCGTTCCGGCTTACGGCAAGCACCGTTGCGTCCGACAGCGAAGCTGAAGTTACGGCATCCAGAATCAGCAAAATCAACGTCCGCTTCAGCGAGTCGGAAGATTTGAAAAACATGCTTCGCAAGGCAACGTTTATGGATACCTCGTCGTTTGCTAAAAAGAAGGCACACAACGGCAACAACAATCAGAATATCAAGGTGTAATTGGCGTATTGTGTCATCTACTTGGAGAGTGTCTGTAATTGACCCCGTCAATGATTTCGCAACGACGGGTCAATGATTTCGCAACGACGGGTCGTTGATTTCGCAACGACCCGTCGTTGCAATTGTAACGACCCGTCGTTACGAGATTAACGACCCGTCGTTGCG
>JAITVO010000160.1 GCA_031285765.1 Cytophagaceae bacterium
CACTTGTCTTTTTCAGGGTTATTACCAGATCCGCAATATATTTCATTGGCGGATTCAAAAGAAGATGTTGTTGATACACAGGTGAAGCCGCTCCATCCCACAGGGTCATCCATTCTAGACAGTTTAAATACACTATTTTCTGTAATACAGCCGTAGGTAGAGTAGTTGCCCCCACCTCCTTGGTAGTGGTAATTGTTGACATCAACAGATGACCTCTTTACCCGAAAATGAAAGCCACCGTCAATGACTAGTGCAGCTGCTTCCATATGGGAATCGTATACTGCAAAGCTTAAGCCTAAATTGTTATTTTCGGTGCCAATGCCTGCTCCAAAATTTACATAACTATTCTCTTGTACCGTTATACTTCCATAATGTATGACGGCTATATTCTGAAAGTTTGTGATAGAGCCTTTTTCTATAAAAAGGTAAGGTGTGTTCTCCATATTAAAGCCTATTTTATCATTAACGTCTATATTATCGTTATTATTACCGTTTTGACTTAAGAAGGCGTTGTCAAAAATGAATGGACTGTAAAACCTACTAATCTTATTCCCATACACGTCTCTTTGGTCCTCCAACGTTTTCATTGCATTATTTGACTTGAAAGTGTTGTTTCCTTCCAAATGTAAGATCTTATTCTGCGTTCTTTTTGAACAGCCCCATTGTGTAGCATGGGTTCTTAAGTATCGGTTGCTTCTTTCTTCGATGCAAAAAAAGTATGAATTTGCCATTGAAAATCAATTGTCGATGGCAAATGTTCATACTTTTTGAACAGTCTGATATTAAAAATTGAGCATAATGTTCTTTTATAATAATTCAAAATAACATCGTCAACTTGCTGTTTTACTTATTGATTGCAAGTGAAAATAGATGACTTTTACAGCATAGTTGCAAAAAACATGACATTTATTTGCAAAATAAGAGATGAAAGTCCTTAATTTCGTACCGTTATTTATACATAAAATAAAGCGATTACTATGGCTAAAATAAAAGGAGCAATCGTCGTGGACGCTGTAGCATGTAAAGGTTGCGCGTTATGCGTTGAGGCTTGTCCTTCTAAAACAATAGGGCTTGCCAAAGAAGTAAATGCCAAGGGATATAATTTTGCTTATATGGCAGTTCCCGATACTTGTATCGGATGCGCCAATTGTGCAATGGTGTGTCCCGACAGTTGTATCACAGTTTACAAAATGAAAGTAGCAGAACCCGCCTGAAGGGATTTGCGTTAGCATGGATTTTTTGATGCAGCAAATATCCAATTCATCGGAATAAATTTGAATGTAACAAACAGTCTGTGTAACAATTTGAAAAAAATTAATACATGAAAGAGATCAGGTTAATGAAAGGAAATGAAGCCATCGCCGAAGCCGCTATTCGATGCGGCGTTGACGGTTATTTCGGTTATCCTATCACGCCCCAGTCGGAAGTGATGGAAACCCTGATGGCTTTACAGCCATGGAAAACTACTGGAATGGTTGTTTTGCAGGCAGAGAGCGAAACTGCTTCCATCAACATGCTGTATGGAGGCGCCGCTTGCGGAAAAAAAGTAATGACATCCTCTTCCAGTCCGGGAATCAGCTTGATGCAGGAAGGCATGACCTATCTTGCAGGCGCCGAACTTCCCTGCGTTGTTGCCAACGTGGTAAGAGGAGGACCCGGACTTGGAACTATCCAGCCGGCGCAGTCCGACTATTTTCAATCGGTAAAAGGCGGCGGACATGGCGATTATCACTTAATTGTGCTTGCGCCTGCATCTGTACAGGAAATGGCGGATTTTGTTGAACTTGCCTTTGATTTGGCATTCAAATACCGCAATCCAGCGCTTATTTTGAGCGATGGAATGATTGGTCAGATGATGGAAAAGGTGGAAATGAAACCTTACAAACCGCGTTGGACGAACGACGAAATTGAACAGATGCATCCGTGGGCAACCACCGGCAAACCCGAAAACCGGAAGTACAACATTGTTACATCGCTTGAACTTGATTCTGCACGATTTGAAGTATTTAACGAGAAACTTCAGCGAAAATATCAGCAAATTCGCGACAATGAAGTTCGTTACGAAACATTTGAATGTGATGACGCCGAATACCTGCTCGTAGCTTATGGCTCGAGTGCGCGTATCTGCCAAAAATCAATTCAGCTGTTGCGCGAACAGGGCATTAAAGCAGGTTTGCTGCGTCCTATAACGCTATTCCCGTTTCCAACAAAGGAAATCAATGCACTGGCAAGTCGCGTAAAAGGAATTTTGTCGGTAGAAATGAGCGCCGGTCAGTTGGTCGAAGATGTTCGTTTGGCTGTTAACGGAAAAGTAAAAGTTGAACATTACGGACGCTGTGGCGGTATGATTCATTCGCCGGAAGAAGTAGTCGAAGCTGTGAAACAAAAAATAATAGGAGGATAAGTTTATGTCAGTAGATATTAAAGATATTATTAAACCCGAAAATCTGGTTTATAAAAAAAGTAGCGTATTGACCGATAACGTTATGCACTACTGTCCGGGCTGCAGTCATGGCGTTGCTGCCAAACTTATCGCAGAAGTAATAGAAGAGCTTGGCATCCAGAGAGAAGTAATTGCCATTGCGCCGGTTGGCTGTTCAGTATTGCTGTACAACTATCTGCAAGTGGACTGGCAGGAAGCCGCTCACGGACGCGCTCCCGCATTGGGAACTGCTGTTAAACGCCTGCGCCCCGACCGCTATGTAGTTACTTATCAAGGCGACGGCGACCTCGCTGCTATCGGTACAGCCGAAACTATTCATGCCTGCAACCGCGGTGAAAATATTCTGATGATTTTCATCAATAACGGAATCTACGGAATGACTGGCGGACAGATGGCGCCTACAACACTTGAAGGAATGAAGGCTTCGACCTGTCCTTTCGGACGCGATTTGGAACACGACGGCAATCCTTTGAAAATAACGGAACTGATTGCTCAATTGCCCGGTACGTGCTACGTTACGCGCCAGTCGGTACACACGGCAGCTGCAGTACGTAAAACTAAGAAAGCCATCATCAAAGGTTTTCAAAACCAGAAAGCCGAAAAGGGAACATCGTTTATCGAAATTGTTTCCACTTGCAGTTCGGGATGGAAACTTACTCCCGCTCAATCAAACAAATGGATGGAAGAGCACATGTTCCCATTCTATCCACTTGGAGATATTAAAGACAGGTAGAATTAATAAAAATTAATTGTATTCAAATGAACGAAGAAATTATCATAGCAGGGTTTGGCGGACAGGGCGTACTTTCGATGGGTAAAATACTTGCCTATTCGGGAGTGATGCAAGGCATGGAAGTTTCGTGGCTGCCTTCATACGGACCCGAAATGCGCGGCGGAACAGCCAATGTTACTGTAATCCTGAGCGACAACCGTATCAGTTCGCCTGCATTAAAAAAATACGATACCGCCATCATTCTTAATCAACAATCGATGGATAAGTTTGAGGCTGCCGTAAAACCGGGTGGTTTGCTGCTTTACGATGGAAACGGCATTACGCGCCATCCCGAACGGAAAGATATCCGTATTTACCGTGTGGACGCTACGCAGGAAGCTACCGAAATGCAGAATCAAAAAGCATTCAACATGATTGTGCTTGGCGCTTATCTGAAATTGAAACCTATTGTTACAATGGAAAATGTAATGAACGGGTTGAAAAAATCGTTGCCCGAACGCCACCATCATCTGCTGCCTCAAAACGAAAAGGCGATTGCCAGAGGAACGGAGATTGTGAAGGAAATACAAAAGATTTGAGGTAAGAAACAAATGTGGACAAAAAAAACTTTGGAGCCGACGCTTCAAAGTTTTTTTGTGTACCTCGTTTATGTCCCACAATATTTTTTCTGTTTCTCTACATAAATGATGTAAAATCCGGTGGTCATCGTAACTTTTTTCTTCGCTGATAGAACGCAAAAACGACAGATGTTTCGACTTCGTTACGTTTGAAATCGCGTTATTGATTAGGAGAGGCGGATGTTCATATTATTCAGCCTCATTCTGTTTTGCACTAATAAACTACTGAAACTGTTTAATTTGTAAAATAAGGTTTTAGCTTTCGTTTTTCTAACAATAAAGTAAATATTCTACACAATTGCTGTTATTCGTTTTTTGAAAATATTTTGACTGCATATTGCGTTATGATACAATAAGAACACCTTTAAATACCCAACATAAATTAATTGATACAATCTTTTACCACAAAGAACACGCAAGGCTCACAACGGCACAGTGTGGTTTATGAACAGCTTTGTGCTCCCTGTGGTTTATGTTTAGTGTAAATTAATTTTTGATACATACTTAGAATGAATTAATTTTACTCGCATACTCTTAATTCTCGTATCTTTGCGAACATAATAGTTTACACCATACTTACAAAAAATTACGAATTATGATAGGCTCAATTGCAGGTGACATAATAGGTGCGCCTTATGAATTTAACAATATCAAGACTACTGCCTTTGATATTTATAATCCGAAAACCAACTTTACCGACGACACAGTAATGCTACTTGCAAATGCAAGGTGGTTGCTGTACAGTTCGCAGGCTGTCTATAAATATTCCGTTGATAAACTGGAAGAGTTTATGATTGAATTTGGCGAAAAATACAGAGAAGCAGGTTATGGTGGCATGTTTTACCGATGGCTTTTTCAACCTCACACATTCACAGACAAGGATGGGATGAGGGCTGCGAAGCGGGCGCCATACAACAGTTTCGGCAACGGTTCAGCCATGCGTGTAGCGCCCGTTGGGTGGGCGTTCAACACAATTGAAGAAACGCTGAAGGTAGCCGAAATTTCGGCAGCCATCACACACAACCACCCCGAAGGCATCAAAGGGGCACAGGCTACTGCTGCCGCAATATTTATGGCACGCAACGGTAAATCAAAAGAAGATATGAAGAATTTCACAGAACATCAATTCGGTTATGATTTAAGCAGGACATGCGATGAAATTCGTCCACATTACAAATTTAATGAAACATGCCAGCACACTGTTCCCGAAGCCATCATCGCGTTCTTGGAAAGCTCGGATTATGAAAATTCGATACGCCTTGCAGTATCATTGGGCGGCGACAGCGATACGCTTGCCTGCATTACAGGCGGCATTTCCGAAGCCTATTATGGCGGAGTACCCGAACCTATCCGTTTATTTGCCCGCTCATTCCTGACAGATGATTTAAAATCTGTTCTTGATAATTTTTACAGTACTTTTACAGAACAAAAGCACTAAATTTTATAACAGTTACATTTATCGTGTCAGCCAAAAATAATCTGGCGGACAATCATCAATCCATTTCCCGAAGAGGTCTATTTCATATTTTGTTGACGATTTGGTATAAACAGCTAAGTAAGTCCACATAATTAAGCTGCATGATATTTAAAGTTCACAAGACGCGCATCCATTCTAAAGTTGCCGTTAGCATTGGTATAACGTATATGAAACCGGAAAAACATCATTTAAAT
>JAITVO010000198.1 GCA_031285765.1 Cytophagaceae bacterium
TTTTGACTTCACTCGGCAGGACATATTTTTTTGAAGATATGAATTATCCGCGAAAACGGAACAATGTGGAGTGGTGGTGGCATTAACAGGGGGATTAGCAACAAGGGGGCATGCCCCCTTGTCAAAAGGAACGGTAGAATATCCGCGAAAGCGATGAGATGGCGGGTGTAAATAAAACATTCTGTCGCTATTTTCCGAAGAGGTTTATTGATTGCCCCGGCATTCTTCCGTTTTGCCCCGCGATTGCTGTAACTTACCGCAACATTCTCCTAAAACCTGTCGGCATCCTTGCTTTTTGCTTCGGATTTGCTATTATTTACCCCGGCGTTCCTCTAAAACATGACAGCCTCCTCCCTGTGGAGGCAATTTGCTCCTGTAACAGCAAATTTTTGCCCGCGCCGGCATCGACGTTTCTTCAAATCGGAACAGGAATGCCCTGTTTTCGAGCAATTACGAAATCCGTAGCGCGAACGTCCCTAAAAAAATCTGCCACGTTGCTATGTTTCGTGAGAAAATTCTCTGCCGGCGGGAGGAGATTGACCTATTTCGGAGCAATTTGCTGCTGTAGGAGCAAATTATAGGGTGAAAACTGAGAAATGAGCTGATGCAGGCGCTCATCGAACCGGTTTTTCCTGTCCGAGTTTTCGCACCTGCTGTGCGGCAATCCCGCTAAAACCAATCTGGTACTGGTTTTAGGCAGGGCGGGGCAGGTATTTGACAGTAACGAACTCATTCCCGTCAAAAAGTTAAAAGTAAAAGACCTCCTGGACGCCGCCTTCAACCTGATGGTGTCCGAAAACCTCCAGCGCCGCGACATCCTGCCGTCGGAAGAAGGCGAAGCGTTTAAAAGAATCCTCGACCGTGGATACGGTATAGCGTACATTTCAGAACGTTTCGGCAAGTCCGAATCCTTTATCCACAGCCGCCTGAGCCTTGTCTGCCTGATACCCTGAGTGGCAAAGATGCTGGATGCCGGAGAAATCGCCATCGGTGCGGCTGTCGAAATATCGCGGCTGGAGCCAGAAATTCAGGAAAAGCGTGTCAATGTGGCGTTTACACACAAAACAAGCATACAAACCGGTGTAGTGAGGCTTGTACGCTTGCTCCATTTGAAAGTTGAAAATTAACTTTATTCCCTTTTCAAAAAACTTACTTTTTTGTTCTAAACACCAAATCGTAGGTGTTCAGAACAGGATGTCCGTCATAAGTCATAAAATGCTCTGCGGGAAACTTGATGGAATACTCGGTATCGGGTTTGAGGATGACGAAAAATGTCCATTCATTTTCAGTCCAAAAAGACTCTTTGCTGTGGTCAAAATCGGGATGCGATTTTTTCCCTTTTAAGCCATAACTTGTACCATTTACCCCTGAAGACATCTGCTTGTCAAATTTTACGGTAATCCGGTCGGTGTGGTAATCAATGTCGGTAGCGCCGTTTTCAATATTACAGCCGATTATTCTTCCGCCCTGCGCGTCAAAATCTTTTTTGATTTCTTTTGGATTAAGCGAATTTTGCAATTCGATTATTTCGGGCATAAAATCGGACAATGCTGGATATTGCGAACGGTTATTCCGGTACGTTGTCAGCGCATCGTTAAGTTCGTCGATCCACCAAAAACCGGAACCTTTTGCCCTGCCTATATCTAATGCTAACTGTTCTTCCGAAACTTTGTTGTGCATATACTGAAAAACGGAAGCCCGCACCAGCATTTCATAAAGCATAATTTTTGCGTTTCCGTAGGCATTCAGTTCCAGTTTCCATGGGGCTAATTTATAAAACTTTTGGGCTTGCGAAGCCAGCGCATCATAATTCTCATCAATCAGTTTATTGCAAAAAGAGTGATTAAATTCGTGAACCAGCGTTTCTATATCGTCCATCGAATAGAGTGGATTTCCTAACGAATCGACTTCCATAGCGCATACGATAGAAAATACGTCCCGTGCCCCATCTTTATATTCCAAGTTTGGGCCATAATTACCGCGATTCAGCAAACTTAAAATAACGCGATAGGCGTCGTTCGATTTTGTACCGTAAAAATTCTTAAACCATTCAAAATTTACGTTTTCCAACAGGGATTGAAAATTTTGCGAAGCTGCATCATACATCTTTTTATGAGTGTCGAAAAATGTCTGAAAGTTCGATTTTGTATAAAAATCATTCAGCAGCATTAAAAACTTCTGTGCACTTTCATTAGTCCAGCGTGAATCCAACTCGCTTGTTACATCGGGATTAAACGATATTGTGCCATTCTTTATTTCCAACCGTATTGCATACGTCATCACTGCTTCGTAGGCAACTTCATGCTCCTTGCGCAATTTTTTTGTGTATGAAATAATTTCATGCGATTTTAACAACGTAAAAAAAACGTCCACTTCTTCTGCGTAAACCGCTAACGCATTGTATGTATATTCCGGTATTTCGGCTAAGCGAAACACGGTACTCATCAGTTCGACCCGCGCATCTACAACCGGCGTAATTGATGTGGTTTGAGCAACAGCACACAGCCACATGGTGACAAAACCGGCTGACAGAATTATTTTTTTTATCGTATTCATATTGTGAGTTTTTATTGTTTCTTGATTGAAGTTATATATAGAACGTTGCCACAGAGGAATTATGTCTATAACGTTTCGTATAGGTAATTTCATTTTATATCTGCCCCGTTAGATAGCTAATTGTTGGTAGAAATCAGAGTCATTTCCCATACTCGCCTGTATGGGACGGCATGTGCATATCTGTGTAACATTAGCATACCTAATGGCACGCGGGAAATGTTCTGTCATTTTTTTTCTACCAACATATTATCCCGAACAGGATAACGTACGGAAAAATATTTGCCCACACAAAAAACATTAGGGAGAATCGAAAAATTACTTTGCAAAGATACTTATTCAGTTGAAAGTTAAAAGTTGAGAATTAACATTTTTTTGAGTATCATCAGCCAGATACGGATTGTACAAAACAGGTATTTAGCGCACATCGTCCAAAATAAACCGGAATATTTACTGCGCTACCGCTATGCAGCTTAGGAGCTTATCGAAGCACTTAAGCGATATTCTCCTCAATGTTTTACCGTATTACATTTTTATAATGGTCGTAGCGTTCAAGAATTTCTTTAACATAATTGTATGGTTCTTCGCCGCGGCAGTATCCAAACTTCACAACAGGGTCATTGTAGTAACTTGGTTTCGATTTATTCAAAATGTAATAATCAACATTTTCGTCCCACACTTGTGGGTCTTTTCCATTTTTTTCGGCAAGCGCCATTGCGTCAATTACATGTCCAATTCCTACATTGTACGATGCAAGTACAAATTTTAACCGTTCATTGGCGTCCGAAACGCGCAGAGCAAGCCGCTTGTCGAGCCACTGAAGCAGTTTTATACCTCCGCTTATATTTTCGCGGGGCGATTCAACCGATTCTACACCAAAACGTTTTGCGGTTTCGGGCATTAGCTGCATCAATCCCTGAGCGCCTGTCCAACTTTGGGCGTCGGGAATAAAACGCGACTCCTGATAAATGATGGAAGCAATCAATCGCCAATCCCAGTTTGTTTTAGCGCTTTCTTTCCGTATAAAATCGTCGTAAGTCGAAACAAGTCCTCCCTTTACGGAATGGAATCCCGAATTGACAATATGCCCCGAACGCTGATTGAGAAAATATTTGTCGAATGTACGGTTGTATCGGGCGCTTCTTTTATAGCCGATAAGCCAGTTATTTACAGCGTTCAGCAATTCGGGCGCATTTTTATTGACAGCCCAAGCCTGTTTTTGCGGAAAGCTGATAGCCGTTTCGATGTCAATGTTTGGATAGAAATTTTTATTGACTTTCGCCAGATTTTCGTCGCATACAGTATAAGGAATCTCGCCTTCGCTGACAAGTGCAATCAACTGTTCTACATCGTAATCGGGAACTTCGACCACGTTAATACTGTCGCCAATTTCGTTGGACAGATTCCGCAGTCGCAGAGCAAATGCCGATTTTTTTTGCACATAAATACTTTTTCCACCAAGTTCAAGCTGGTTTCGGATAATTTCGTTAAACACCCTGTTTTTCGGCGAGCCGTTCATTTTTCCCTTGTAAGCCTGCTGAATCAGAACTTGGCGACTGTAAGAGTGAGGTTCGGAAAAGGCAACGCGAACTTCGTCTTCGCGCGTAACGGCAAGACTGCTTGCAATAATATCAATCTCGCCATTTTGAAGAGCCTGAATATTCTCTTCAAGATTATTATTGACCGAAACCGACAACTTGACGCCTGTAAAGTCGGCAAAATTCTGTAACAACTCGAACTGAAAACCCATCGGCAATCCCTTATACACAAAATAATCTGTGGAATTGTATGTGGTAACAACACGAATTTCGCCGGATTTTAAAATTTCGGGTAAATCGGGGATAACTTCAAACGAAGTTTCAACATTCTGACTTCGATGTTCTGATTGCCGACAAGTGGAAAACAGCGCTGGCGTCAATAATAAAAAGAACAACAAAAATTTTTTATTCATAAAATTTTTTTGAGTGAAACATACAATTGTCAGACATTTATATACAAATACCTGACAATCGAAACCCACCAAAAAACCGCCGCAAAGGTATGAATAAATATTGGAATGAAAAAATTTGGTCTTCGATTTTTTTGAAGAGGTATAATATACACAGTTTCTGCTTATTGATGTTTAATAAACTTACAGTTCGTTGCTTTTTTGCATCTTTTTATTTCGATTATCAACGATATAAAGAAGACATATCCGTGCAGCACAACCATTGTGCAAACCTTGCTTAAGGCGTTGTTGTTGGGCTGAGGCAAGGCTTTAACTCCGCTGATTTTCAATTCAGTTTTGTTGCGTAAAATGGTTGATACTAAATCGCCATCAACAATATTAAAATAACATAAAATTATATCACTTGCAAAGTCCCGCAGGGACGGCGCTTTAGCTCTGTCGTCCCTGCGAAACTTTACATACCGCAAATATTTTGAATTGTTTGATAGCGGTTTGGTATGAAAACACCTCACGATAACGTATTGGAACTATGTTATAAAAAAATTACGAACTACAATATCCCGTAATTCATAATTTTTAATGACTTTGTTGCAACGAATAATATTTTGTCTTTTAGATAATTATAGTCGTCAATTTTTTGACTTGTTTTGATGGGCATTTTTACAATCATTTAAAAATAAACTGTTTATCAAAAATTGCTGATTAAAAATAAAATCCGTACATAATTAATAATCAACCCATCGTCGTTGCTACAACGTCGTTTTTAATTAAAAGAAGTTCATCCCAGTCTTTCAAACAACTTATCCAATTCAAACTCGTCGAGAATCATTACCTGACGGGGCTTGCTGCTTTCGGCTGGACCTACTACGCCTGCTGTTTCGAGCTGGTCCATGATGCGTCCCGCACGGTTGTAGCCTATCGAAAAGCGTCGCTGAATAAGCGATGTGGAACCCGACTGATTGGCTACCACAACGCGGGCGGCTTCCTCAAACATCGAATCGCGCTTGCCGGGGTCTAAATCAATAATCTCTTGACCTCCGCTGTCGCCGACTGCTTCGGGCAGAATAAGGGCGGTGGCGTATCCGCGCTGCGAACCGATGAAATCGACAATCCTCTCCACTTCAGGCGTATCCACAAAGGCACACTGTACGCGCACAAGCTCGCTTCCCTGTGAAATCAGCATATCGCCGCGTCCAATGAGCTGGTTGGCGCCGGGAGAGTCGAGAATCGTGCGGCTGTCAATCATCGAAGATACGCGAAAAGCCACACGTGTTGGGAAGTTGGCTTTAATAACGCCTGTGATGATGTTGGTCGAAGGGCGCTGGGTGGCAATAATCATGTGAATGCCTACAGCTCGCGCCAGCTGCGCAATACGGGCGATGGGCAACTCAACTTCTTTGCCTGCGGTCATTATGAGGTCGCCAAATTCGTCGATAACTACCACAATGTAGGGCAAAAAGCGGTGTCCCTTTTCGGGATTGAGTGAGCGCGATATAAATTTGGCATTGTACTCCTTAATATTACGTGTGTGCGCCTTTTTGAGCAGGTCGTAACGCTCGTCCATCTCAACAGTAAGCGAGTGAAGGGTGCTTACAACGCGCTGAACATCGGTAATAATCGGCTCTTCGTCTTCCGAAAGTTTGGCAAGAAAATGCCGTTCAATCTTGCTGTAAATGCTGAACTCTACCTTTTTGGGGTCAACCATCACAAACTTCAGTTGCGACGGATGCTTTTTGTAGAGCAGCGAGGTAAGAATGGCGTTCAGCCCCACCGATTTTCCCTGTCCCGTAGCCCCCGCCACCAGCATGTGTGGCGTTTTTGCCAAGTCCATCACAAAAGTTTCGTTCGAAATGGTTTTTCCCAGTGCAATGGGCAGTTCGTAATTTGAATTCTGAAACTTGCGTGAGGTAATAATCGACTTCATCGAAACAATTTCGGGGTCGGAGTTGGGTACTTCAATACCGATAGTTCCCTTGCCGGGAATGGGCGCAATGATGCGGATTCCGAGCGCGGCAAGCGACAGGGCAATATCGTCTTCAAGGTTTTTGATTCGGGAGATGCGCACGCCCTGAATTGGAACAATTTCGTACAGCGTAACCGTTGGTCCAACGGTTGCTTTGATGCTTTTAATTTCGATTTTAAAATCTTCGAGCGTCTTAACAATCTTGTTTTTGTTGGCAATCAGCTCCTCCTCTTTGATGGACGACTGCTCGCTACTGTGATCTTCGAGCAAATCGAACTCAGGCAGCTTGTACGACGACAGTTCCAGCGTGGGGTCGTAATCACCCTGCGGCAGGTTTTCTTCTTCGTCGGGCACGTATGTTTCGAGCGGCGCTTTTACAATGGTAACGTCAAGCTGATTGTTGGGCTGGTTGTCGTTGGGTTTCCACAACTCTTCCTTTGCGGCGGTTTCGATGGTAAACGAATGGTCGCCGTTCAGCTGTTCGTTCCGCTTGTTGTCATTCGTCTTAACGGGATGGTTTTTACTTTCTACAATCTCTTCCTCATTCTCGGTTGTAACAGGTTCAGTTTTATTCATCACCGCACCCGCGCCTTCAGCAGGTTTCTCCTTTTTCTCTTTCGATTTTTTATCATTTACTTTTTTTTTGAATATACCGAGAAACCACCCAAAGTTAATGGCTGTATATATTATAAATGTGAGCAGAATAATTAGCAGTGTGCCGACCCATCCGATAGAGCTTTTCATCCATTCGCTCACATGAAAACCGTGTGCACCTCCCAGCAACAGGTATTTATCGCTGAGCGAATCAAGAAAAAAGAAGCCGAGCGTAGTCGAAGTCCAAATGGTAATCAGTGCGGCATGGAAAAACGTTTTTCGCAAAGGCAGCAGTCGAGCGCCCAGCAGTCGCAATCCCACAATAAACGTAAGAAAGATTATTGAAACCGACGCAATTCCGAACCATCGGTTAATCAGCACATCGGCAAACCACGCACCCCACTTGCCTGTAACATTCTCAACCTTAATATTGCTGTTGAATATATAACTAAAGAACGAAGCGCCCAGTTTGCTGCTGTCGGCGTGTCCCGATTTAAAAAACGACAGAAAAGCCACCAGCAGAAAGAATGTGAAAGCGACCAGCACAATTCCCGTAATAAATTTTACCATATCGTTTTTAAACGTATCCCTAATCTTTGCAAAAAGGTTCTTTTTGGAGGTTTTGGATTTACCATTCTTCCCGTTTTTTGAGGGTTTATCAGCCATTTTCGTTGTAATTTTGGAAATGCAAAAGTAATAAAAATTTATCGATTGATAAAATAGACATCTAATCAGAGCGCAACATCAATCAAATATTAGGGAAAGAAGATTTAAAGCTGCATACGATATGGATTATATGAAAGAGCTGGTTACGCAAATTTCGTGCGCCCTGATTCTTTTCTGTAACAATTGCCAAAAACAAGGAAAAACAAGCAGTGGGTGAAACATTATCGCATAAGCCGGTTGTATCAATATATACTTCGATTCTAATTTATAGTAACCCAAGTTACGCAGGCTGTTATTATCGTCAATTTTTCCGTATCAAAACCATCTACGGCGACGCTTGCCGAACTTTGGCAGGTGTAAAATTACATTCGGCGACGCTTGCCGAACTTTGGCAAGTGTAAAATTACATTCGGCGACACTTGCCGAACTTTGGCAAGTATAAAATTATCTCCGACATTTTTCGCTTTACGTAACATCACTTATAGCAATAATGAAGTAGCTCTTTTTTGTAATCTTAGGTTGATATAACTCAAAATATCATGTAAAAATCACGCAGGGGTGGCACTTCTTTTAGTTGAGGGTGAGGATAATAAATTGAGTGTGAATTTAACATCTTTCATCCTCAAAAGTCTTCGCTTTTTATTTGATAAAGTGCTGCCTCAACGGGACTGTGTACCATTCAAAGCTTCAGATTCCGAGTTTTAAACCTTGAACTCGGACCTTTAAACTTTACAAATACCGACGTTTCACAATTTCTTTAAACGATTGTACAGCTTCATTACTGTTGTCCCATTTAAAATTGGCTGCGAGCAGTACTTCTGCCGAATCCATGTCTTTCAATGCGTTCAGTTGGTCGATAATGCTGTTAAACAGGTCGGCATTCCCACCAAACAATTCTCGTTGAAAATAGAACCGGTCGTTGATGCCAATGGCGCTTTTGATGTCCTTAATGGGGCGACTTTGAAAGCACGGCGCCGATTCCAATTCTTTTTTCTGCGACAATGTGTCGTAAAGCGACTGGCTTCCCTGCATCAGTTTCTCGCCAAGAGTAACCGTTTCGTCGATTTTAGTTTCGGCAACAACTTGAGGTTGAATAGCGGTTGCCGGCGTCTTCTCTTCTTGTTTTTTTTCAGTTACAGATGACTTTTCACTGTTTTGCATTTCTACGCTGCTTTCAACCTTCAAAATTTCAGGCTTAGCCCTTACTTCGTCGGTAACACCGCTAACAACTTCGAGCTGCCCGCTGTTTTCCTGAACAGGCGCAGGTTTTTCATCATTAACCGTTTCGTGCGATTTTGACTTCTCTGTTTCAACTGCCGGAAGTACCTCATTTTCGGAAGTATTAAGCAAATATTCGAGCAAATCAATTTCGTCAAGAATACCTTTCACTCTGTTACGCGAAAGTCTGATAAAAGTTTGAGAGATTTCGGGCTTTCCTGCGAAGGCAGTAAGCAGCGTATCAAGCTCTCTTACGTCCTGAAGAATTATTTTTATCAATGCTTCTTTTTCCATAATTTTTTTTGAAATACAAATTTAGTATCTTTGCACAGATGTTATTTCGGATTGCGCTATGCCGCTAACTCTTTAAAAGAATGTGTATAAAACAGACAATAATGTCCAAAAACATCTCGACAAAGATAATAATTGAATATTGAAAACAAACAATAATAAATATGTTTCTTGAAAACAGAACAAATAATGGCAAGCGGCAAGGCTGGATTGAAGTGATTACAGGTTCAATGTTTTCGGGTAAAACTGAAGAACTTTTGCGGCGGCTTAAACGTGCAAAGATCGCTCAACAAAGCGTAGAAATTTTTAAACCAGCCATCGACCTTCGTTATTCGATAGAAGAAGTGGTTTCGCACGACGACAACGCCATTCGTGCCACGCCGGTTGATACATCCGGAAGTATTCTTCTTCTTAGTGGAAACATGGATGTAATAGGTATTGACGAAGCGCAGTTTTTCGACGCAGGATTAGTTGAAGTGTGCAACACTCTTGCCAATCATGGGATGCGCGTGGTGGTTGCAGGGCTTGATACAAATTATCGTGGAGAACCATTTGGTCCTATGCCCGCACTGATGGCAACTGCCGAATATGTAACTAAGGTTCATGCTATTTGCGTCCGATGTGGCGATTTGGCAAACCAAACCCATCGAATAACACGGAGCAACAAACTCGTAGAACTGGGTGCATCCGAATCGTATCAGGCGCTTTGCCGAAACTGCTATAACGATTTGAAAGTAGAGAGTTGAATATTGGGCTAAAAATCGCATGGTTTTCATATTTGTTCCGTTGATTATAGCCGATGGCAATAAATGGGCTGTGTGAACAATAATTTTTTAAGCGCATACAATAAATTAGTTGAACTTAGTATATCAATGCCCAATGACAACAATTCTAAAATCAAATTAACGTGAACCTACCGAGAGCGCAGGCAAAATTGACAGTTTCAGAAACTGCTGCCTGTTCCGACGATGGAAATGTTTAAAAGAGATGTGCAGACATAATATTTCGACGGAGAAGCAGGTGCTCGCAATAAATTGAAGCCGCTTGAAGCGAGCAATTAATCAGGTTTGAATAATCCACGGAAAGCGGAAACAGGCGTCGTTGTATAAGGCATAATCGGCATTGCCATTCACAGCAAACGTTTTAATCATGGCGGCGTCGTTCAGCAATTGTTGCGCAAACCGGATGCTAGCGCCGGTTTTAATGCGGTCGTCCACAAGGAGTATTTTTTTACTTTCAGATTTGAAATCAATGGGCGACATCAGTTGTGGAGTGTCGTATTTCGTTTTTTGATTTTCATCGCGAAGATGAATTTTCAGAAGCTGAAAGTCGATTTTTAGCCGCTGATTCAAGATTGCCGCAGGAATAATGCCGCCATTGGCAATCGCAACTATCATATCGAACTCTTCGGCAAAATTAATAGCTTTGAATCGCTCCAAAACTTTTTCAAATGTTTTCATATTGTTAATTGTGTATTAGTTTTTTGAAGGCGGATAAACACGGATCTTTTTATCCGCGCGAATATCCGTGTCATCCGCGTTCCCCTTTCTTTCTGATCCGCGAGAATCTGCGTTATTTTGAACTATTCAATTCAAATGCGCGAAACGGCTCTAAGCAATAAATAACCGCCAAACACTTGCAGCAGCATTCCGGGAATACCGATGCGGAAATCCTGAACGGCAACAAAAAAGTTCTTTACAACCGCCCATTCAATCAGCGTTCCCACAAACTGATAGCTTAAAACAGCCAGCAGGATGGCAAACATCGATATTTTGCCAAAACGCTTGGCAAGCAGAGCCGCCGAAACAGCCAGCAGAGCCGATTTGACAAGAATAATGGGAAGCAGCGCCACTGCAGGCATTCCGAACAGCGCACTGTTTGCAAGCGGCGAAAAAACAGCCGTGAGCAATCCCGCCCAAATGCCGTATTTATACGCGGCAATCAGCGTAAAAAAATAAACAGGCAACAACGTTAATCCGCCTTCCGGCAAAAGATGGCACAGTTGCGGCAAAATAATGTTTCCTGCAACAAAAAGAGTAGCAAACAAGTAAGTCCTTACATTGTTAAAGGCTAACGAATAGAGTTTTACAGATGCTTCCATTAATTATTTTATATAAAATTAGCGGTGCTAAGTTAGTGAAATGATTAGATTTTTTCAAATAACTGAAACGATTGTTAGGGCAAACGCACGAAATTTAGATAATCAGAGTTTTCAGGTACTTCAAGTCATAAGCAGCCTTGAGTCTTCTTTTCCTTAGGCTCAACTTATCCTTATTGTGCTCTTTGATGATTTGCAAGGCAAATTTTCGTAAAGTTGACAGATTCTCCGGTGCATACCCTTTTCTGGCACGGCAACGGTCTTCCTTGAAGGTTACATCCAAATGCCAGTGCAAATGATTTTCAATACCCCAGTGTCCTCT
>JAITVO010000208.1 GCA_031285765.1 Cytophagaceae bacterium
TCTTCACGTCCGAAAACATTGTTTCCCCACTTGAGGAAAGTACCTTCACGCCCAAAAACATTGTTTCCTCGATTGAGGAAAGTACATTCGCGCTCGAAAACATTGTTTCCTCGTATGAGTAAAGTACATTCACGCCCGAAAACATTGTTTCCTCGTATGAGGAAAGTACATTCACGACAGAAAATATTGTTTCCTCGTGTGAGGAAAGTACATTCACGCCCGAAAACATTGTTTCCTCGTGTGAGGAAAGTACCTTCACGACAGAAAATATTGTTTCCTCGTGTGAGGAAAGTACATTCACGTCCGAAAACATTGTTTCCTCGTGTGAGGAAAGTACCTTCACGTCAGAAAATATTGTTTCCTTGTATGAGGAAAGTACCTTCACGCACGAAAACATACTTTCCTCACTTTGCGAATATATGTTTTTTTTTCGGAAGTAAAGCCCCGAAACTCATAAATCGGGCTTTTTTGTTGTTGTTATTATCAAACCCCGCAGGGGTGGGGGGATTTTAATTGACAATTTACAGTTGATAACGGACAATGGGTTGCTTTGCAGGCTCGCAGTTAGCAATAACGGCGTGCTCGCAATTGTTAATTATCAATTTTCAACTGTAAACTGTAAATTATACATTGTTAACATGATTATTGCGTGTGGACAGCGGCGGCAGGGGTGGCTTTACTTTGCAAAAAAGCCAGCGTTGGCGCCGGCTGTGTGTGCCTGACGCTAACAACTGGCCATTATGAAAAAAGACTTTTAGGACGGCAATTGCATTGCTTTTGTAAAAGTATATGTGTGTGTGTTTACTTCCAAATTATTTCCTGATTATTTTCAAATTCTTTAAAATTCACTCCTAAATACCATTCAGATAATTGATAATTGACAATTATTTCATCATTCCTTTTCAAGCGATTTCGCGACTCCATAAAACAAATAAAAAGTCCTGAAACCATTTGATTTCAGGACTTTTTATTATTATCAGTACTATTGTTTATTCGGCCTTGACGCAGCGGACGGAGTTTCCTGTACCGCTGTCGCTGTCGTGCTTGGTATCAACACCGCTAAGAGTGAAGTCCATGCTGTAATTCGCCGTTCCTTCAAGCCACCCCAGATATTCCGTTGAGGAAGACCAGCATGAGCCCGTGTCGCCTCTGTCGGTGGTGCCAAACACACCATCGAAACCTGCGGCGGGTATGAATACCGTGTTCCCCTCGGGGCCGAACCTGCGGCCGTTTGGAGAGCCTGATACCCACACGCTGCCTGCACTGTTAAGGTTAGCGAGTTCCGTTTGGGTGGGTGTTCTCCATCCGGCGGGACAGACACTTTGGGCGTCTTCGAAATCGTAAAAGTTGCCGTAGTCGGAAGGAGCGGAAACGAATTCTCCTCTATTACCCACGTTGCGAGTTGCCCATGTTACACCGTTAATCACAACACCTAAGTCCTGATGGCTCCTGTCGGCCGTCACATTGACGGTTGCCGGTTCGGAACGCACGGTAGCTGCCCCGCCCGTAGCCATTACTTCCACGAAGTAGTAGTACGTTCCGGCCTCGGTGGTTGTCGGGATGGTGTATTGGGCAGATTGCGCACCATCGATTGCTGTATCATTGCGATACCATTGGTACGACAATACCTTGTCTTGTGTAACACTCGCCTCTACGGTCAGATTTGTGTTAGCCGGTATGTTCCACTCGGTGAGGTCTGTGGTGGCTTTCGGTTGTGTAATAATTGTAATTACAGAAGGCTCGGGTATGGGCGCCGTAAAGACAAGCGAGAAGAAGGACGAGCTGACGAGCACCGGATCGTCTTCAGTACCGGTGTTGAGTACCAGCGCAACTATATGTTCGCTGTCAGTGTACCCACCGGTGTGCTGTATAGCTGCTATGTACTCACCCTGTCCGTTGTTTGAGGCGGCTATGCCCGTTATCTCGAACGCCGTAGAGGACTGCACGTAGCCTGGTGCACGGGTGCCAACGTTGTTGAGATGCCAATTGTCGGGCAACTGGTTGATATACGCCGTGGAGGGATTCACTACGAAGCGCACATACCCCATGCCGTTCTCAGGAATGGTTACGGCCTCGTAGGTCATAATTTCGAATCTAACGGCTGTAGAGGCTCTCTCGAATACGAATGTAGTGGCAGGATCTTCCTCCGTAGCGTCGTTCATAGTGATTGTTATTGTGCCGTCGTCGTTGTTTAATATAGAAAGCACTGGCCCAATGGCCGAAATGTCAAACTCAGTATCGGCCCATCCGGCGTCAGGATAGTCGCTGGTAACATTGTACCAGATAGAGGTCGTTCCATTGTTATTGGTGCGTACCTCTATTTTAGGCGATACTCCCGGAGCGCCCTGGTCACCCTTTATGTTTGTATCGATCTCTACCCATGCCTCCGTGTCGTAGTCCTCTGTTTCAGGGTCTATGGTGGTGTTGTAAAAAATGTGAATCTCGCCGCTCTCAACTTCTGTTTCCATCCTGAATATTGGGGTTACAGCAGCTGCGCCTGTTGGGCCCGTTATGTCATCTCCTGTATCGACCCATCCGGCGACGGGATAGCCGCTGGTAACGTTGTACCAAATGGTGTTCATGCCAGTTGTTTCGTTGTAGCGTACATCTAACATTGGGGTAATTCCGGCTGCGCCCTGTCCTCCTGTCGGGCCTGTTTCTCCTTGTGGGGCAGAGATGTCAACCCCGGTATTCTCGAACCCGTCGCCGTAGTCAACCCAAATGGTGGTAGTGCCGTCGGCGTTGTCACGCACCTCTATAACCGGTGTAAGGTTAATGCTGGGATTGCCTCCTTCCATGCCAATAATGTCGATAGCTGGAATGGTACCACCTGTGAACTCGATGTGCCACCCGCCATCGATCTCTGTTACTGAACTGATTAGCGCGCCTGCTTTGAGTTGGGCGTCGAGCTGCTGCACTGCACTTTCGAGATCAGCAATACGATTTTCGTGGTCTGTAATAGTTTTACGAATATCGCTGTCATCGTAATCCTGGCACCCTGTGAATATAACCGAGAACACAGCGAAAGAAAAAAGCAAAAATCTGAATAGTTTCATGTCTGTTTGTTTTAATGTTAGTTAAAAAATGTTTTAAACAAAATAAAAGATTACAATAGCTGTAATTGTATTTTTACTGCAATTGTACATAAATTTTGCTTATATGCATATTTTGAAATAAAATTATAATACTTAATTGTACTTATTTTTTTTTTTTTTATATTTGCACGCACACTTATTTACGCTTAACAGTATGTTTGCACTTATTTTCAAACAGTTACATGACTATATTCCCAAAGCGGTTGGAGAACAAAATATAATCGACAAACAGCGCCGCGCGGTATTCGTCTATTCCTGTGTCGGGTTGCTCGTCATCGACATTTTTCTGATCGCTGGCAGGATAGGCCCTCCCGACTCCTTTTTCTACAACATCATCAATGTTAGCCACCTGTGTGTAATATCAGCATTGCTATTGCTCTGTCTGTCGGGCAAATTGTCGATTGTCCGGGGCATATCTGCTCTTTGCGTTGCGAACCAAATAGAGCTTTGCGTAGATATATGGCAGTCTGCCGTAGAGAACACGCCTTACGCCATTAACCTGATTATGGGCAATATGGTTTTGTCGGGACTCAACATGTTGCTCATATTAATGGCATACATCCGGGTGCTGCCCTTTGTCCTTGCCGGACTCACCATGATCGCCTACGGCGGTTGTTGTTGGATGAGCAGGGAGGCTGCGATTGTCAATATGTTTCCCGTATTTTTGGTCTGTTTCACCGTCATTGCGCTGTTGGGACATTATTTGAGCAACAGCGTTTACCGACTGGAACACGAAAAGATCGTATTGAAAGAAGATGAACAGAAAGTACTAAATATGTTCGAATTAGATAAGTATCAACTAATGGCCTACATATCATTGGCTAAGGAGAAAGGGCTGTCAGCCGAACAGACTGGAACTATGCTTGATTTGATCGGGAAAAAAGCACATGAAAATATAAGGAACAATGTGTCGTACTATTATCGTCAGCAGGAGATCGACTACGCCAACTTGCGAGTTCGTTTGCCACAACTAACGCATTCTGAAATAGAGATTTGCGATTTGATACTAAAAGAAAAAAAGATGAAAGAGATACTTCAAATTCTCGGCAAATCGGAAGGTAACGTTACCAGTCAGCGCACCAATATCCGCCGGAAACTCGGTCTATCACCCTCCGAAAACCTGCGCGACGCGCTTGTGGAAATTACGAAGAAATAGCAAGACGGTTTTGTTGTTTGCGTGTTCGCTCAGCAAACAAAGGCATCTATACAGTATTTATACGCAAACTTATGGAATGACGATGGTTCAGATTTGGGTTTGTATTTATTAATTTTGTTAAAATTTTCAGTGTACACAAGTAACGATTTTCTGTCTTATAAAAACAGTATGTATAGTTTTATGTAATGAAGTGTATCGTTTTCTCAGTGTGTTCGGTTAGAAATTATTGAAAGAACAGATGATATGTTCTCAATGCCCCGAATTTGTTCAGTAAGCAAACAAAATCCCGACTTATACATATTAGTTAAGAATTGACTACTAACCGCTTTTAATTGTTAAGGATTATAGGGACAAGAACGTCCGTTTTGCTAACAGTGTTGGTTCCCTGAGGAGCGATCAGACTCCCCAGGGATAATTTTTTAATGTTTTGAGCCGGCGCTGCCACAATCTCAACTCATGCTACTCTTATAAGTGATTCTATTTGCACCGAGAATAGTTATTACATTCAATTATTTAAAAAGCAGTGGTGCAAGCTCATACAAACTTCTGCGCCATGTTTGAAATTCGTGAGCAGTGCCCTCCGAAACATAAGAAACTGCATTAAAACCGGCATCTTTTAATGCTTTTGCCGCATTAATAACTCCATCAGGCCTTTCTTTACTTCCTGAACTCATAAAAACAAGCTTTACTTTCGACTTGTCTTTTATATCGTCTAAAGTATAGGTTCCACCGCTAAGAAGAGCATAATACGAGAAAACATCAGGATTTCGGAGTGTAATTGTCCTTGTTTCCATAGCTCCCATTGAAAGGCCTGCCATAGCACGGTTAGTCATATCTGAAAGAGTACGGAAATTAGCATCAATATAAGGTATTAATTCTTTTATAAGCACAGTTTCAAACGGTTCAATTTTAAAACTTGACATTCCTCCCATACGAACCTCATTGGTCATGCCATAAGTCATTACAATTATGAATGGCTTGATTTTTCCTGCAGCAATCATGTTGTCCATAATCAGGTTAGCATGTCCTTGGTTACTCCATGCAGTTTCGTCTTCACCCCAGCCATGCTGCAAATATAGTACCGGATAACGTTTTGACTGATCCTTATCGTATCCGGGAGGCGTGTAAACAAATGCCCTACGAGAGGTATTTGTACTTGGAGACGGGAATAAAACCTGAACAACATTTCCGTGAGGAACATCCTTCAGTGCATAAAAATCCTGATCGTGGGCAGGAATTTCAATGCCGCTTTCCCAACGTGTTGAACCGTAATAATTTAAAGTACCCGGATCGTTAAAAACCCCTCCGTCAATAGTAACATGGTAGTAATGGAAACCTTCGTCCATTGGCCCTGAAGTAGTCCCCATCCATGAACCGTCTTCAGCCTTCGAAAGCGGGGTTCCTCCTCGTGTTCCGCCAAGTCCCAAACTTACAACAACATTTTGGGCTTCAGGGGCAATAACACGAAACCGTGCATATCCCTGTGAATTCACCATAGGGTATTCTTGACCCGGCTGGTTTTTTGTCGATGATTTGAAATCTTCAATTATGGCAGACTGGTTTGTTTGCGCCAAACACAGCATACCCGAAGATACGAAGAATAATACTAAACTAACAAAATAATTTTTCATACATAAATAATTTATTTATTAATAATAAAATCTGATAACTCCGATGTTAAACGATACAACATTTAATACTCATGTTTAAATGTTTTTTTATTGAATGCCCCACATCATTAAAATTTATTGCAATTCCAACATCACTACCGATTTTGACGGTAATTTAACCGACAGTGTTCCATCGTTTATTGAGGCGCTGTTAAAATCCATTACTGTAACGTTGTTAGGGTTTTCAAAAGTGTTATGATCATTTATTTTAGCAGAAGTAAGCGCCTTTCCCGAGATGTTACTTGCTGTAAATTTACCTAAATCGCACTCTACAGTTTGTTCATTGTTTGGATCGCAATTAACCAATGTGATGTGTACCTTACCTGAAGCATCGCGAGATGCCGAAGCGCTTACAGCGTCTATATTCACAGAGTTATTACCCGGCATTTTATATTTGTTGCTTACAAAATGAATCGGCAACATGGTTGCATCGTGATGAACTTTATAAAGATAAAATACCCAATAGGTAGGTGTGAGCAACATTTTATCGTTGTCGGTCAGAATAACTGACTGCAATACGTTTACAGTTTGTGCGATGTTTGCAATTTTTACACGGTCGCAATGTTGATTGAAAATATTCAGGTTAATACCGGCTATAATTGCATCGCGCATAGTATTCTGCTGGTAAAGAAATCCTGGATTAGTTCCGGGTTCAACGTTGTACCATGCACCCCATTCGTCGGGAGCGAGAGTAACACGTTTTTGAGGATCATATTTGTCCATAATTACCGAATGGCGCGTAACCAGTTCATCCATACGATATGTATTAGAGATGGTGGCATAATATTCAGCTTCATCGAACTGTGTAGCCGACCCTTTATCTGCCCATGTTTTGGGTACGGTGTAGTAATGAAGAGATAATCCCTGCATTCTTGTACCGACTTGTTTCATTAATACTTCTGTCCAGTTATAATCATCGGTATTAGCTCCTCCTGCAATTTTGAAAAGTTGGTTGTCGCCATAATTGCGGCAATAGGTCGCATAACGACTATAAAGATCGGAATAAAAGTTAGCTGTCATATTTCCGCCGCAGCCCCAGTTTTCATTTCCTACGCCCCAAAACTTTACCTTCCACGGTTTGTCGCGTCCGTTTTGCCTACGTAGATTAGCCATCGGGCTTTCGCCATCGAAAGTGATATATTCTACCCATTTTGACATTTCTTCCACGCTACCGCTGCCCACATTTCCGCAGATGTATGGTTCGGTTCCAAGTTGCTCACAGAGGTCTAAAAATTCGTGAGTTCCAAAACTATTGTCTTCAACGACGCCTCCCCAGTGAGTATTGACCATTTTCGGACGTTGGTCGCGCGGGCCTATGCCGTCCATCCAGTGGTATTCATCAGCAAAGCATCCTCCCGGCCAACGCAAGTTGGGAATACTGATGTCTTTCAATGCTTTAACGACATCGTTACGGATACCTCTCGTATTTGGAATAGGGGAGTCTTCGCCTACCCAAAAGCCGCCATAAATACAATTGCCGAGATGCTCGGAAAAATGGCCGTAGATATGCTTACTGATCTGATATTTACCTTGTTCGGCATTCAAGACCATTTTGTTTTGTGCATTCAAATTAATGCACAAAACCATTACTGCTACCGTAGTTAATAAGAATTTTATTTTCATATCAATTTAAAATTAAAGGTTTGTTATTATTTATTTGATTTCAACATTTTTACAAAATTGATTTTTCTGTAAATTCTCCGAGTTTTACATATTTTTTATAAATATCCCTGTATTGTTTGTTATTTTCTTTGTTTGGTGTATATTCTTTAGCAAAACCGGAAGACATGGCTTGTTGTGCGTCTTCTACTTTTGCATAGAGTCCTGCAGCAGTAGCGGCAAACATGGCGGCTCCCAGTGCACAGGCCTGATCTGTTTTACAGACTTTTATAGGCATGTTCAGAATGTCGCTTAATGTTTGCATCACAAACGGAGATTTTAACGCAATACCACCTATACCTATTACATTATCAATACGAATACCTTCGCTGATAAAGCGTTCGACTATGGCTAACGATCCGAATGCGGTAGCTTCTACAAGTGCACGGAAAATACGTGGTGCTGTACTTCCCAACGTCAATCCACTGATAGTTCCGGTGAGCAACTGATTGGCATCCGGCGTCCGGCGTCCGTTCATCCAGTCGGTTGCAACCAAAGTACTTTCTTCAATTGGAATCTTTTGAGCTTCTTCTGTAAGGAAAGTGATGATATTGTTACACGTTTCATCAATCAGTTTCGTTTTGGTTGCGGCATCAATAAGATTTGTTTGAGATAAAATATTTTTTAGAGGATATTCAAGTATGTTCTTAAACCATGCGTAAATATCTCCAAAACCTGATTGTCCGGCTTCCAACCCGATCATTCCCGGTATAACAGAACCGTCAACTTGTCCACATATACCTTTAATTAAATTTTGTCCGATTTCTTCATAGCTTGCAACCATCACATCGCAGGTGGATGTTCCGATAACACGAACAAATGTATTGGGTGTAATGCCCGCACCTACAGCCCCCATGTGGCAATCGAACGCGCCGCCTGCTACAACAACATCGGTCGAAAGTCCTAATCGTGCCGCCCATTCGGACGAAAGCGTTCCGACAGGTACATCAGCAGTTTCCGTTTTATCAAATAATCTGTCGCGAAATCCTTGTAAAAGTGGATCGAGTTTAGTAAGAAAATCTTCGCTTGGCAATCCTCCCCAACTTTCGTGCCACATGGCTTTATGCCCATTTGCACAACGACTGCGAACGATATCTTTCGAGGACTTAACACCCGTGATTAATGCCGGTAACCATTCACAATATTCAATTATGGAATAAGCTTTTGCCCGAACGGCAGCATCCTCACGTAAAACGTGCAAGGCTTTTGCCCAGAACCATTCGGAAGAATAAATTCCACCTTCGTATGCAGAATAATTAATGTCGTATGTTTTGCAGAGTTTGTTGATTTCAGCCGCTTCCGTGACAGCAGTATGGTCTTTCCACAGCACGAACATGGCATTCGGATTTTCAGTAAATTCAGGCAACATAGCTAATGGAACACCGGATTCGTCGATAAAAGCCGGCGTGCTACCAGTGGTGTCGAATGCAATTCCTGCAACCTGCTCAGCCGTGCCGGCGGGACATTTTGATAATGCCTCTTTTACAGTCGATTCAAGCACATCGATATAGTCTTGCGGATGTTGACGATATTGATTGATAGCCGGACTACAATACCTGCCTTCCGACCATCGCGGATAATTTTTTACAGATGAAGCCACAATTTCTCCATTTCCCGCGTTTACAACCAATGCACGAGCGGAATCGGTTCCATAATCAAGTCCGATTACATATTTCATACTTACTATAATAATGCTTTGTTCAACATATAATACACTTCGTTCATCTTCATTTCCTTTTTAAATTCTGACATTGTCGTGTTTTCGTCAATTACTAACAGTTCTATGCCAGCTATTTCGGCGTAATCTTCCAAATATTCTACTGTAAGGTCGTAGGAGAAACTTGTATGATGGGTTCCACCGGCAAGAATCCATGCGCCTGCGCCGATTTCAAAATTTGGGCGCGGAATCCATAATGCCGATGCTACCGGAAGTTTAGGCAACGGTTGCGGTTTTATGCAGTCCACTTTATTGACAATCATGCGAAAACGATTCCCCATGTCAACAATAGTGGCGGCTACACCGGGGCCGGTTTTACTTGTGAATATAAGACGTGCGGGATCGTTCTTGCCTCCTATACCGAGTGGAAATACATCCATTTTGGGTTTATCTTCGGCGGCAATCAGCGGACATACTTCTAACATGTGTGCCTGTAGGATGGAACTGTTTCCTTCTGCAAAATTCAACGTGTAATCTTCAAGGAAAGAACAACCTTTAGGCATACCTTTACTCATAAACCACATTGTACGGTACAAAGCTGCGGTTTTCCAGTCGCCTTCGGCTCCGAAACCATATCCTTCGGCCATTAACCGTTGAGAGGCAAGTCCTGGAATCTGATCTACATTTTCAAGATCATCGAAGTTTGTTGTGAATGCTTTTGCGCCTTTCGCTTTCAACAATTTACGCAATGCAATTTCGATACGCGCTGCTTTTTCTACTTGTCCGCGTTTTGAACCACCGGTTTTACATTCTGGAGCAAATTCATACAAATTTTCATATTCATTCATCAATACATTCACTTCGTCTGCCGTAACTTTTTCCTGAATTACAACCAATTCGGCAATCGGACAATAATCGACATGATAACCCAAACGCATTTCTGCCTCTACTTTATCGCCGTCGGTTACGGCCACGTTGTTCATTTGATCGCCCAGACGAATGATAAGCATATCCTGTGCATCGGTCCATGCAGCCGCTACACGCATCCATACGGCGATTTTATCTTGCGTATATTTGTCGCTCCAGTAACCAACAACGACTTTACGCGGTTTGCGCATTCTAGCCGTTATATGGCCAAATTCGCGGTCGCCGTGAGCCGATTGGTTCAGGTTCATGAAATCCATATCCATTGTTTCCCATGGAATTTCTTTGTTAAACTGTGTATGTAAATGCATGAGCGGTTTACGAAATTCTTGCAGCCCGTGAATCCACATTTTTGCCGGCGAGAAGGTATGCATCCAGGTAATTACACCGATACATTTTCCGTCATTATTTGCATTTTTAAAAGCTTCCGTTACTTCTTTGGAAGAGTTTACCGTACCTTTATATACAATTTTTACAGGGAGATTGCCCGATTCATTCAATCCTTTAACCATTTCGTTAGAGTGACTGTCCACAGCTATTACTGCGTCGCCACCATACAGGAGCTGTGCTCCTGTGATAAACCATACTTCAAAATTTTCAAATGCTTTCATAATGAAAAGTAATATTAAATTTGTTTTATACTAATTATTTGTCTTTTGTTTGTCCGTAATAGGCGTTCGGTCCATGTTTGCGGCTGAAGTGCTTTTCTATGAGTAACTGATTTCTCGTCAGGTGCGGATTGACATTGTGTGCTATGAAAGCCATTTTAGCGACTTGTTCCATTACAACCGCATTGTGTACCGCATCGCAAGCATTTTTCCCCCAAGAGAAAGGGCCATGATTTTTTACTAAAACTCCGGGGGTGTGCATAGCCTGAAGACCTTCAAAACGTTTTACAATTACATTTCCGGTTTCCTGTTCATAGGCGCCATTGATTTCCGCTTCGGTCATATCATGTGTACATGGAATGTCGTCATGGAAATAATCGGCATGTGTAGTTCCTGTATTGGGAATGCTTAGACCGGCTTGTGCCCAAGCTGTTGCGTAGGTAGAATGTGTATGTACGATACCTCCGATTTCGGGGAAAGCTTTATACAAAACAAGATGCGTAGGCGTGTCTGACGATGGTTTGTAAGCGCCTTCAATTATTTTCCCGTTGAGGCCAACAATAACCATATCTTCGGCTTTCATAAGGTCATAAGATATGCCGCTCGGCTTGATTACAACAAGTCCCGATTGACGGTCGATGGCGGAAACGTTTCCCCAAGTAAAAATAACAAGCCCGTGTTTTACCAAATCGAGGTTTGCCCGGAAAACTTCTTCTTTTAATGATTCCAACATATTATTATACAATTTAAATTTTCTTGTATTTAGGTAAATATCGCTATTAATTTGATACAGGCGGGCACCTCAATTGGTTTTGACATGACCTTGAACTGTTTTATTTACCAGAAATAAATATAGAATGCAACTGTAATGCCGAGAATAATACAGGTATGGATTATGTCCCACTTGTTCCAGCTATTGCGCATTTCTGCAAGTTGTTCTTTGGTAGCGGTACCGAAAACAAGTCCCTGTATCTTTTCTTTTGATGGTGCTTCAGTAAACAGGCTCACGAGCACAACCACTATGATACATAACAAAAGCATCCAACCGCAGAAGAACAGCCAGTTTATATCGTAAAAAAGGTATTTGAACAGGTTCTCGCTTGGCGAAACAGCAGAACTGTAAAAAACTTTGGCGCCCAGGCGTGTCAAACCAATTACCATTCCTGCAATCAAACCCCACATGCCTCCTTTGGCGCTGGTACGTTTCCATGTGATTCCCAACAGGAAGGCGGCGGCAATACCCGGTGCGAGTACTGATTGAACATCCTGCAAGTAAGCGTACAGTACGTCGCCTACACTGCGCATGATAGGAATCCACAAAATTCCTAAAACTACTACTACTACAGTGGCAATTTGGCCAATAACAACTAACTTTTTCTCGGATGTATTTGGTTTAAAGCGTTTATAAAAGTCGATAGTAAACAGCATGGAAGATGAGTTGAACAGTGAGGCCAGCGAACTCATTAATGCTGCCAGAATACCGCAAACCACCAATCCTTTAACACCGGCAGGAAGTAATTTTGCCACTAAAGTTGGGAATGCCGCATCGGCATTAGGAACACCGCTGTTCAAAAACGGTAAAAAACTGCCGGTTTTCTGGTGGAGAGCGAACGCGATCATACCCGGAATCATGAACAAGAATACGGGCAGCAGTTTAAGATAAGCTCCGAATATACTGCCGCGGCGTGCTTCTTTTTGATTTTTTCCGGAAAGTACGCGCTGTACAATATATTGGTCGGTACACCAATACCAGAATCCGATAACGGCAGAGCCGATTAACGCGCCTAACCACGGGAAGTTGGGGTCGCTGTTGCTGCGGATAAGGCTGGTCATGGTATCGCCGTATTCATTTACTTGAGTTGCACCGGCAATGCGTATCATTTCGTCCCATCCGCCCAGTTCCCTGAATCCGAGTACTAATATTATTAGTGAACCCAAAAGCAGGATTGGGGTTTGGAGTATAGATGTGTAAAGAACCGATTTCATTCCGCCGAAAATGGTGTATATTGCCGTTATAACAACCAAGCCAATTGCCGCAATCCAAAAGAAGTCGATACCCCACAATTTTTCAATGCCGAATACCTGTTGGAAAACCAGGCCTCCGGCATAAACCGTTACGGCAACTTTGGTAAGTACGTAGCTTATTAGTGATATGAGCGATAAAATAGTTCGTGATTGAGAATTATAACGGCGTTCAAGAAACTCAGGCATAGTGTAAACCATACTCCGCGAGTAAAAAGGAACAAAAACCCATCCTAATATAAGAATCATCCATCCCTGTATCTCCCAATGAGCCATAGCCATTCCGCTCGAAGCGCCGGCGCCGGCTAATCCGATTAAATGTTCAGAACCGATATTCGATGCAAATATGGAAGCGCCAATTGCAATCCATGTTGCGTCGCGCCCTCCAAGAAAATAGTCTGCCGAGTTGTTCTGTTTCTGTTTTACAACCCATAAAATAATTCCAATTAATGCCAGGGAAAAAACCCCGATTACAATCCAATCTAATGTTTCCATGATGCTTTTTTTAATAGTTTGATGCTATATCTGCATTTGAGTGTGAAAATAACACTTAATTCGTAAAAGCAACAACGTAATCCATTATTATTGATAAAATATGTTTATAAGTATTATTTTCGAAAATATTTTGTAACTTTACATCATACACGTTAATACTGTTTTTTGAGTATATTAATTTATGAAAACAAATAGGATATTATTAAAAGGTATAAACTGGGTACTGGCCGGTATAATAACAATATTGGGTTTTGCCGGTTGCGATAAAGAAAATAACAATGTCGATGAATACGGCACTCCCCGTGCCGATTATACTGTTAAAGGCACTGTGGTTAACAAAACGACCGGAAAACCCGTGAAAGGGATACGGGTTGGATATTTTGCTGATGGCCCCATGCCCATGTACGGTGTTATGCCAACACTCTACGAACCGAAAGTGTATGTGATGACTGATAATAGTGGCGAATTTGAAATTACGGCCGGTTTTTCCCCAATACCGGACAATACGCCCTTGCTTATTTATGTAAATGATATAGATGGTGCGGAAAACGGTTCGTTTCAACCGGAAAACTTGCAGTTGGATGTAAGTAAGGCCGAACAGACTAAAAAACCGGACAGATGGCATGAAGGCGAATATACCCTTACGGTGAAGGTGGAACTGACCGAAACGGAAAATCAATGAGTAAAAAAATCTCACTCCGCAAACGTGTGGCACTGGAACTTTTCCGTAAAATACAGAAAAATAATACCCGCTTGCACGAACTTAACACACTTTTCTGGGAGTGTACACTTCGCTGCAACCTTTCATGCCGCCACTGCGGAAGCGATTGCAAAGTAGATGCAGCTTGCCCCGACATGCCTGCAAAAGATTTCATGCAGATAATCGAAAAAATTACGCCGCATGTAAATCCGAACCACACCATGATTATTTTTACCGGCGGCGAAGCGCTGTTACGGAACGATTTGGAAGCCTGCGGGCTGGAACTCTACCGGCGTGGATTCCCCTGGGGCTTGGTGTCGAACGGGTTGCTGCTGAACCGCCGCCGCTTGGATTCGTTGCTGGCAGCCGGTTTACATTCCATCACCATCAGCCTCGACGGCTTTGAGGAGGCGCACAACTGGCTGCGGCAGCATCCGCAGAGCTACGCCAGGGCGCTGAACGCCATCCGTATGTTAATCAAAGAAAAAGACATAGTGTGGGATGTGGTTACCTGCGTAAACCGGAAAAATATCGACAGCCTGCCGGCCTTCAAGGAATTCCTGATTGATTCCGGTGTGCAGAACTGGCGTATTTTTACCATTTTCCCGGTAGGGCGGGCGGCAACATTTCCCGAGCTGCAACTTTCAAACGAAGAATTTACTTTGGTGCTTGACTTTATACGCAACACCCGAAAGGAAAACCGCATCCGCCTGAATTACGGATGCGAAGGCTTTCTGGGCGGATACGAAATGGAAGTCCGCGACCATTTTTACCAGTGTTACGCCGGCGTCAACGTGGCATCTGTACTTGCCGACGGTGCTATTTCTGCCTGCCCGAGCATACGTGCAAATTTCCATCAGGGTAACATCTACAAAGACGATTTTATGGATGTATGGAACAATCGTTTCCAGCCCTTCCGCAACCGCGAATGGGCGCGAAAGGGGATATGTGCCGATTGTTCCATGTTCCGTTATTGCGAAGGAAACGGCATGCACCTGCATGACGACGAAGGCAATCTCCTATTTTGCCATTATAGTAGGATAGTTTCTACGGAAAACAATTGACAATTCATAATTTATAATTAATAATGACATTGTTGCAACGGAGATATGTATGTGATTAGTTCATATCATCGTTTCGATTTATAATTATACAACTTTATAAGAATCGGGCAT
>JAITVO010000254.1 GCA_031285765.1 Cytophagaceae bacterium
GTTCAACTTACAAAATAATGCGCTATCTTCGTAGCGAGCCTTAGGATTAGTCATCATAGAAAAAGCATCTAACTTTTCTTCAAAGATACTAATTCCTAAGGTTTTATACAAGAAAAATAAAATATAAAATAATGATAATCAGTAGATTATTTACTTTTGTCATGTACTAAAAAGTATGAATCAAAAAATATTTACACTAAAAATAAATCACAAAGAGCATGAAGTTGTTCACAAATGACAACTATATCTTTGTGAGTCCTGTGTGTTCTTTGTAGTAAAAAATAGTATCAATTAATTTATATTGGGTACTTATATATTTTTCACATTTCATTTTTTTTACATACAAGCAATAGAGCAATTATATCCCGCCATCAAATTATGCCATCCGTTAGCCAAATCCAACAGCAGGGAACTTCTAAAAATTATATTTTTCGAGGCTTCCGACTGAAACAAAAGCAGAGTTTACAAAAGCAAATTAGCATTTTAGCAAAAGTACGTAACGAAAAAAAACAGTTTTTAGAAGCTCCCTGCAATAAAACCCCTCTTGCTGTAAAAGTAGAAAGAAATTTCATTGCCGCTTGTTTTAGCCAACAGCAATGAAAGACCAAAAACAGGAGCTTTAGCCCAAAACAAACCCCGCATTATTAATTCATGTTATTCAAAACGATACACAAAGTCCCGCAGAAACAATACTTCGAGAATTTAAAATTAAGAGTAATAGAGCAGGTATGAAATTAACTCTTCTCTAACAAAGTGTCGTTCCTGTGCGATTTTTAATGTTGCTAATATTTAAAATTGTTTAACAGACAGTTTGATAAGTAAGCGTTCATATTTATTTCACATATAAATAACCGTTATATCTCTGTTGTAATAAATATAGTATTTTGACATATTATGTACAGTGTTTCCATGCAACAATTTTGTGTCCCGTCAGGGACAGCATGTTGGTAGAAAATCGGCATTACACCCCGTTCCGCCGTCCCGTCTGGGACGTAATGTGATAGTCTGTTGCGTACCATACGGCACGCGGCGACGTGCAGCAACCGTCCTTTTACCAATATTTCATCCCATACGGTGCGACGGTGAACAGTATATCGTCAATAGAGTCGCTACTATTAAGTATATGTTGCTTAATTATGAACAGTTACTTATAAAAAGAATCGCCGCGTAATATCGCAATTAGTTTTCAGTTTCATTTACAATGATTACTTTTGCAGGCTCAAAATAAAAGAATGACATTTAAGGAAGAGATTGACAGACGACGGACATTCGGGATTATCAGCCATCCCGATGCAGGTAAAACTACTTTAACCGAAAAACTACTGCTGTTTGGAGGCGCTATCCATGTAGCGGGCGCGGTGAAATCGAACAAAATTAAAAAGACGGCGACTTCCGACTTTATGGAAATTGAAAAACAGCGCGGTATTTCGGTGGCAACCTCTGTAATGGGGTTCGATTACAACGGCTATAAGGTGAATATACTGGATACGCCCGGTCACCAAGACTTTGCCGAAGACACTTACCGCACGCTCACAGCCGTCGACAGCGTTATTATTGTAATCGACTCGGCAAAAGGCGTTGAAACTCAAACGCGAAAACTGATGGAAGTGTGCCGGATGCGCCATACGCCCGTTATTGTTTTTATCAATAAATTAGACCGCCCGGGACGCGACCCTTTCGATTTGCTCGACGAGATTGAAGCCGAACTCAATATTCGCGTGCGCCCGTTAGCTTGGCCTGTGGGCAACAGAACCGAGTTCAAAGGCGTTTACAATATTTACGAAGAAAATCTTTATCTGTTTACACCAGCCAAACAGGTACTCGAAGATGGCGTGGAAATTAAAGATATTGCAGGCGGTGAACTTGAAAAACACATTGGACAGCGTGCTGCAACCACTTTGCGCGAAGAACTGGAACTGATACATGGCGTTTATTCCGATTTCGACAAAGCCGAATACAGCGCCGGCAAACTAGCGCCTGTTTTTTTCGGAAGCGCACTTAATAACTTCGGCGTGCGTGAGTTGCTTCACGCCTTTCTGAAGATAGCGCCCTCGCCGCGTGCGTCGCAAACCGATATTCGCGAAGTGAGTCCCTGCGAAGAGAAATTTTCGGGATTTGTATTTAAAATACATGCGAATATGGACCCAAACCATCGTAACCGCATCGCGTTTGTTAAAATATGTTCAGGAACATTTATGCGCAACACCAATTATCTGCACGTAAAGCAGGGAAAACAGATGAAATTCAGCAGTCCAACCGCTTTTATGGCTGAAAAGAAGTCAATTATCGACGAGGCTTTCCCCGGCGACATTGTTGGCATTCCCGATTCGGGCAACTTCAAGATAGGCGATACGCTTACTGAAGGCGAACAGATGGTGTTTAAAGGACTTCCGAGTTTTTCGCCCGAACAGTTTCGCTATATCGAAAATGCCGACCCGATGAAGTCGAAGCAGCTGGCAAAAGGCATTGACCAACTGATGGACGAAGGTGTTGCGCAGCTGTTTGTCAGTCAGTACAACAATCGAAAAATTATTGGAACAGTAGGCGCGCTTCAGTTCGAGGTAATTCAGTACCGTCTTTTGCACGAATACGGAGCGTCGTGCCGCTACGAACCCATCAATCTTTACAAGGCGTGCTGGATTAAATCAGATAATGCAAAAGAGCTGAACGACTTCAAAAAACGAAAAAATCAATACATGGCAAAAGATAAGTACGGGCGCGACGTGTTCTTAGCCGATTCGTCGTACATGCTACAAATGGCGCAGGAAAACTTTAAGAATATTCGCTTCCATTTTACGTCGGAGTTTTAAAACTGCATTGTTCAAAAAGTATTCTTGAACACGGATATTCGCGAATTTTATGTGGATAAGAGTGATATACTTTTGTTTATTAGTGCTATCGCCGAAAATCCGCGTTCTTTGTGTTCCCCTTTCTTTGTTATCCGCGTTCAAAAATACATTTTGCACATCCATATAAAAAACACCCTTTATAAAAGGCTTTAGCCTCAAAATACATTCTCCGGAAAAGCCAAATTGTACAAAACTTTTGCCTTAAATTTTATAGTTCCACAAAAAATACCTAATTTAGCGGGTTCAAAAAAAGCTTTTTACAGGTCTTTTTTTGGGGGTAGTAAATTGTTTTAAAGCTATATAAATGATTGAGGACAATAGGATTATAAAAATCAATATTGAAGATGAAATGAAATCGGCGTACATCGATTATTCGATGTCGGTGATTGTTTCACGTGCATTGCCTGATGTTCGCGACGGATTAAAACCTGTTCACCGCCGCGTGCTGTTTGGAATGAACGAATTGGGCGTAAATGCTGGCAAGCCGCATAAAAAGTCAGCTCGTATCGTGGGCGAAGTGTTGGGAAAATATCACCCACACGGCGACTCGTCGGTATATTATGCAATGGTGCGCATGGCACAGGAGTGGTCAATGCGTTATCCACTGGTTGACGGGCAGGGAAACTTTGGCTCGGTGGACGGCGACAGCCCTGCGGCCATGCGTTACACCGAAGCCCGCCTGAATAAAGTTTCGGAAGATACGCTGATTGATATTGAAAAAGAAACTGTCGATTTTCAGTTGAACTTCGACGACTCGTTGAAAGAACCCACCGTTTTGCCCACAAGGATACCTTTATTATTGGTAAACGGTTCGTCGGGAATTGCAGTAGGGATGGCTACCAACATGCCGCCTCACAATCTTTCGGATACGGTGGACGCCATTGTGGCATACATCGACAATCCCGAAATTGAAATCGACGAACTGATTCCGATAATTAAAGCGCCCGATTTCCCTACAGGCGGTACTATTTACGGCTATCAGGGCGTAAAAGACGCATATCGCACAGGACGCGGAAGAGTTATTATAAGAGCAAAAACCGAAATTGAAACCGACCGTAACGGTCGCGATAAGATTGTAATAACCGAAATTCCCTATACAGTTAACAAGGCTGAGCTTATTATAAAAATAGCCGACCTTGTGAACGAGAAAAAGATTGAAGGGATTTCGAATGTAAACGACGAGTCAGACCGCGAAGGAATGCGTATCGTAATTGATTTAAAGAAAGATACCATTCCCAATGTTGTTCTTAATCATCTGTTTAAATACACGGCGTTGCAGTCATCGTTTGGCGTAAACAATATTGCGCTGGTAAAGGGGCGTCCGCGTTTGCTCAATCTGAAAGACATTATCAGTTGTTTTGTCGAACATCGCCACGACGTAGTTACCCGCCGTACATGCTACGAATTGCGAAAGGCGGAAGAGCGGGCGCATATTCTTGAAGGATTGATTATTGCGTGCGATAATATCGACGAAGTTATTCGCATTATCCGTGCAACTCGAACACCCAATCAGGCAATTGAGGATCTGAAGAACAGGTTTGAGCTGTCCGACATTCAGGCAAGAGCCATCGTAGAGATGCGTTTGCGCCAGCTCACCGGTCTTGAACAGGACAAGCTGCACGAAGAGTACGAAAAAATCGTTATCGAAATCAACCGTTTGAAAGAAATTCTTGAACATGTTCATTTACGAATGGAAATTATCAAGAACGAATTGCTCGAAATAAAAGCAAAATACAAAGATGGACGCCGTACCGAAATTGTTTATGCTTCGGAAGAGTTTAATCCCGAAGATTTTTATGCCGACGATGAGATGATTATCACCATTTCGCATCTTGGCTATATTAAAAGAACCCCGTTGAGCGAATTTAAAACTCAAAATCGCGGCGGCGTAGGCTCCAAAGGAACTACGATGAGGGACGAAGATTTTATCGAACACATTTATCCTGCTTCGATGCACCATACCTTATTATTCTTTACGAAAAAAGGACGGTGCTTCTGGCTCAAAGTTTACGAAATTCCCGAAGGAGGCAAAAATACCAAAGGACGCGCAATTCAAAACGTGTTGAATATCGACTCGGACGATAACGTAAAAGCCTATATCAGAGTTAAAAATCTTGGAGCTGATGCCGAATTTGCCAATTCGCACTATATTATAATGGGTACTAAAAAAGGCGTTATCAAAAAATCGCTTTTGGCTGACTATTCGCGCCCTCGACAGAACGGCGTAAATGCCATTACCATTCGCGAAGACGACGAATTGCTACAGGCTCGCCTCACCAACGGAAACTGCGAAGTTTTGATGGCTACCCGCTCTGGACGCGCCATTCGTTTCAACGAATCGGCAGTACGCACAATCGGACGGACAGGGCAAGGCGTGAGAGGCATCACACTCGATTCGGAAACAAATGAAGTGGTTGGTATGGTTTGTGTAAAAGATATGAACGAAGATATTCTTGTGGTTTCGGAAAAAGGTTTTGGAAAACGTTCGAAAGTGGAAGACTACCGCGTAACCAATCGCGGCGGCAAAGGCGTTAAAACCATGAAGATTACCGAAAAGACAGGCGACCTGATTGACATCAAAAACGTAACCGACGACAACGATTTGATGATTATCAACAAATCGGGCATCACCATTCGGCTTGCCGTTTCGAGCATTCGCGTGATGGGACGCGCCACGCAGGGCGTTCGCCTCATTAATCTCGACAAAAAACAGGACGAAATTGCATCGGTAACAAAAGTAATTGGCGAACAGGATGAAGAAACTGTAATTGCTGAAAACATTGAAGAACCCGACAATTTTATCGACACAGACATCGAAGATACAGATGTGGAAATGGATAACGAAATGGATGAAACAGACGAATAAATTTAAAGGGGGAATTGTATTTCAATTTTTTGTTGTACTTTTGAGCCCGAAAAACAAATAAAAAACATACAAAACAATGAAAAGGACATTATTATTTTTTATAGTAATTTTTGCAGCAACCTCACTGTTTGGACAAAGAGGCAAGGTGGCATCTGCTTCTTACAAAATTGATCAGGGAGATTTGGAAGGCGCCAAAAAAGATTTGGAACTCGCCCTTGTTCACGAGAAATCGAAAGACTGGGCACGTACGTACGTTGTAGCGGCTCGTTTGGCTGCTGCCGAATTTAAGACAGCCCCAAATAATATCGACAAAATTCTTCAGGCTGCCGAGTATTTCCAAAAGGCGATTGAACGCGATAACGTAGGCGACGAAAAAGGAAAAGGAATTGGGAGAACTGCAAACGAAATTAAAATGGCAATTATGTTGTTTATGCCCGAATTGCAGAATGTGGGAGTAGAAGCCTTTAATGCTGAAGATTTTCCTTTGGCAACAAAAGCATTCGAAAAAGTTTCGATTTTAAGTAACGACCCGCTGCTTCAACCTGCCGAACAAAAAGGTATTATGCAGGATTCTATTTTTACCTATTATACAGCTTTGGCTGCATTCAGAAGCGAAAACTGGGAAAAGGCAATAGAATATTTTAAAAAGAGTATTGATGTTCATTATGGCGAAGGCGATGCTATTTTGCTGTTGAACGATACTTATGCCGCAGTGAATGATACTGTCAATATGATTGCCAATCTGCAAAAAGGTTCGGAAGTGTATCCGCAGGACGACAGAATTATTATCAACCTAATCAATCTTTATCTCAAAACCGGTCAATACGAAGATGCGTTGAGATATTTGGATACAGCTATCACTAAAGACCCACAAAATGCTACATTCTATTTTGCACGAGGATTTTTGCACGAAAACAGAAAGAAATTCGATGAAGCTGAAGTTGAATATAAGAAAGCCATAGAACTGCAAGGCGACTATTATGAGCCACTGATTAGTCTTGGCGTCATCTATTTTAACCGAGGAGCCGATAAAACGCAGGAAATTCAAGACCCAAAAATTTCGGCTGCCGATTACGAAGCCGGAATAGCACAGTCGAACGAATTTTTTAAACAGGCGCTTCCCTACGTTGAACGCGCCGAAAAGGTGAAACCAAATGAAGAAGTAGTGCTCGAATCGTTGAAAAGTTTGTACTATCGTTTGCAAATGATGGACAAATACGATGAGGTAAACAGGAAACTTGAGTCGCTTAAACAGTAAAAATATTATCTTGTCAAAAAAAGGCTGCGCCGGTTTCGGACAGCCTTTTTTTATCTAACGAAACCTTGTTACCCCAAAATCAGTATAACAAATTTTTGATTACAGAAATTAAAACCAAACCGCCATCAATAATATTAAAATAATAATAAGTCATGTTGTTTGCACAGTCCCGCAAGGACAACACTTATCAAGAAAATAGGTTTGGATTGCGATGAACGCGACTGGGGCAGATAATAAAGCGCCGTCCCTGTGGGACTGTGCGTGAATTATGCAACATGAATTATAAAATAAGGCTTCCAAACAAAGCATTGTAGAAACATAAAACGAAACAGTATGAACAGAATGTTGATTGTATTTTTTATTTTTTTATCAACTTGTAGCATTGCTGCTCAACATGGAGAAACGGTTAATTATACCGATTTGCGCGGATTGAAGCAGGGAAAATGGGAAAAATTTTATCCAAACGGCAAGCCGGTGTACCGAGCATTTTTTGTTGACGACCATCCAACAGGAATAATGGAACGTTTTCATCAAAACGGAAAACCAATGGCTGTAATTAATTACGATGATAATGGCGGAGTCGGCTATGGAACTCTTTTCGACGAAGACGGAAAAAAAATAGCCGAAGGCGCCTACAAAGGCAGTAACAAAGAAGGCGAATGGCAATATTTCGACGCAGATGGTCGTTTACTCGCGAAAGAAACTTATGTGAATAATAAAAAACACGGACGGTCGGAGTCGTTTTATAAAAACGGAAATATTTCTACATTTGGCTTTTGGAACAATGATGTGAGAGATGGCGACGAACTTTCGTTTTTTCCGCGTGGCGGAATCAGAGTCCGCTTATCGTACAATAAAGGAGCTATCAATGGCGTCTATACGGTTTATTTCGACAATGGAAAAAAGGAGATTGAAGGGAAATATGAAAATGGGGTAATGGAAGGCGACTGGATTTTTTATCAACCCGACGGCAAAAAAGACTACCGTATTATTTACGTGAAAGGCGTACCTCAAGAGAGCAGCTTTTTGGACAAACAGCAGGAAGAACGCTTTCTTGAATTTGAAAAGAACAAAGGAAAACTGAAAGACCCCGAAGAATACCAGAACGACCCCGACGGATATTTCAATTAAGTAGCTCAACAGAATTAATTTAAATGATGTTTTTCCGGTTTCATATACGTTATACCAATGCTAACGGCAACTTTAGAATGGATGCGCGTCTTGTGAACTTTAAATATCATGCAG